>NZ_JAHTBK010000002.1 GCF_020177575.1 Hasllibacter sp. MH4015 | reverse complement strand
AAGGGGCCTTCGGGCCCCTTTGTCATGAAAGGCCAGGTCGAGTTTCCATAGGAAACTCTGGCCAGAAGGTGCCGGGTGGCAGGGTCAATTGGCATAGCCAAATGATCCCGAGAACAGAGGTCAGCACCCGGTTGCCAGTTGAAGAAGGCCCCGCCCCACCGGCGGGGCCTTTTGCTTGGGCAGTCGCTCGGTTGCAAGGCTGCAACCCGGGGTTAAGCACCCGTTCCAAAACGAAAAGCCCAATTCCGTTAATCCCCTGTTAATCCGAGGGAACGGGGCGAGATGGCGGGACAAGTCTTGGCCTAAAGGCTAGAAAGAGCTGGAATGCGGCTTGCCTATGCGCCCTCAGACGGTGACTGATGCGCGGACAGCCACGGGGCTTGAGAAGCGGCGGGCGATGCGTTGTCCGCAGAATTGGTCTGTTGTGCGTGTGCGAGAACACTGCGACGCTGCTGCAATGACGGCGGACGAAATAATCGAGCGGCGTATCGTTGACGGTGGTGAGGAACGCGTTCTCACACAAGCCGACTATGATGAACTTCGCCGTCGCATAATCGGCAGGCCAGACTTAACGGATAGGCTGATCACTTACGTGCTTGAATTGGATGCGTTCAAAGCGGATGGAGGGCGCATAACGGCGCAAAACAATGACGATTGGATCTTTCCTCTTTACGTCGAATTCAATGATCTCCTGTCGGATCGCCCCAAGATGGATGCGACTTGGATTCCCAACTTGGCCGCGAGGCGCTTGATGGATGACATTCGTAGTGGGGATTTCTTTCGACTAGATGAGTGATCAATTCGATATTTGATGGTCGAAGATCAACGCTCTCTATCTGCGACGCGCCCCAGCGGGTTAACAGCGGGCTTGCCCGCCCCGCCATCGACGGGCCTGTCGGGGGCCCGGCGATTTGGTTGACGCAGGCGCTCCGTTCCTTCTGAACGATGACTTGGCTGCCATAAAGTGCCTTGCTCATCGTTTTGGATCGCCGGTCCCAGGCCCGCTGACGGCGGCGTTCGGTAACACGGCGGGACAAGCCCCGCCCGACCGGTCCCCCGGGCCACCGCCCGGTCTACGCGCGGGCGCACAACAGCGGGCCGTATCGGTTCCCACGGGCCGGGGGCGCCACGCTGCGCAGAAACACCTTGGCGCGTCGTGGGGAGTGCATATGCTTGCCATTGGGGTCAGCACCTCGCCTTGGGAGGGTCTTCACCATGCAAGAGCGTGCCGATCGCCGCGAATGGCAGCTTCCCAAAAGGCTGGCGTGGTTCATCAATTACGGGACCGGGGATCTCAGCGGGCCGGAATTGCGGCAGCGGCGTACGTTGAACGGTCTTTCGGCCCTCATCCCGATCTCGGGCCTGTCTTATGCGGCCCTCTACCTGATGAGCGATGCGCGGGGGTTATGGCCCGCCGCGCTCGTGGCGCTTCTGTTCTGCCTGATCGTCGCGTGGCCCTTCATCGCGGCGCGAAACGAGGTGGCGGCGTGGGTGTACGGCGCGGGTCTGGCGGTTATCGTTCAGGCGCTTCTGGTGTGGATGTTGGGGCGCGATTCGGGGCTGCACCTCTATTTCCTGAGCATACCGGCTATCGCAATCGTCTGTTTCGGCACCCGGCGCGTGGGGCCGCTGGTCGGGCTGACGGCGATATGCGCCGCGGCGCTGGTGTATTCCGAGGTGATGCTGACCGAACCGGCAGCCTTCATCAGGGTGGGGGACGGCCTCCTGACATTCCTCCAGGTGAGCGCCTTCGTCATCGTCACGGCCTATGTGGCGCTTGGGGTCTATGTGGGCTTCCTATATGCCGACACGGCGGAGCGGGCGCTGGAGGTCGAATACGGGCGGTCGGAGGATCTGCTTTACACCTTGCTGCCGCAGGAGATTGCGCGGCGTCTGAAGGCGGAGCCCCACACGACCATCGCGGATAGTCTGCCGAACGTCGCGATCGTCTTTGCCGACATCGCCAATTTCACGCCGATCGCGGCGAAGCTGGACCCGCAGGAGGTCGTGCAGGTCCTCAACCGGGTCTTCCGCGCCTTTGACGCGCTGGCGGATCGGCTGGACCTGGAGAAGATCAAGACCATCGGCGATGCTTACATGGTGGCCGCTGGCATGCCGAATTCGGTCGGCGACCCGGCGCACCGGGCGGCGAACATGGCGCTTGATATGTTGGAAATCGCGGAAGCCCATGCCTCCATCGTGCCGGACGGGCTGCAGATCAGGATCGGGATGCATGTGGGCCCGGTCGTGGCCGGGGTGATCGGCAACCGGAAGCTGTTCTATGACGTCTGGGGAGAGACGGTGAACGTCGCCAGCCGCATGGAGAGTTGCAGCGCGCCGGGCCGTATCCTGCTGACGCCGGCCGCGCGCGCGCAATTGGGGGACGACTTCACGTTCGAGAAACGGGGTGAGACCGAGGTGAAGGGCGTGGGGCCGGTCGAGACGTGGTGGCTGACCGGGCGGGCCTGAAGGAAGAGCGAGGACATAGGTAGACCTGCGCCAAGGGTGTGCATTTGTGCGAGTTGCGCATTTGGGTGGTCTGCACCTCTCTCGCGGTGGGGCGCGGAGGTCGGCACACGAAAAAGGCCGCCCCCGGGGGCGGCCTGTTCTGTCGGTATCGCAAGCGATTACGAGTTCATTGCGCTCGTGATGGCTTCGTCGATGTCCGTTTCGTCACCCGAGGTCAGGGCGATGAAGATTTCCGTTTTCTCGGCATCGTCGACCATGGCGATCTGCTCGGCGGTGAAGCCACGCGCTTCGAGGGCGTTGACCACGCGGATCTGAGCGTTGCTGTCCATGGACATGTTACCGGCGTCATCCACGGCAAATTCGAAACCGGAGATCACTTCGTCCACGCCGGTCTGATCTTCGGACGTCGCGGCCAGGAACAGCTCGGTGTATTCAGCGTCGGTCAGCAGGTTTACGACACCGGGGGCGTAACCGTTTTCCATCAGCGTCGACTGAACGACGGCCATGGTGTCATCGTCGCGTGCGGTGTCATAGAGGCCTTCGGGACCATCGGCCTGGGTCAGCTCGTAGCTTTCCAGCAGGGTGCGGACTTCGCTCTGACCTTCGGATGTGATGGTCAGGAACAGGGCATTGACCTGTTCGTCGGTCAGCATGTCGATGGTGGCCTGCTCGTAGCCCATCGTCATCAGCGTACGCTCGACGGTGGCTTCGGCGCTCGTCTGAGCTGCGGCAGGTGCAGCGATAGCGAGGGCTGCGGTTGTGGCAAGCATCAGGCGTTTCATAGGAATTCTCCTTCAAGGTATTTTTCGTCGTCCGCCGCTTGATTGCGACAGTCGGGGAGAGGACGTCGCCGGGCGAAAGAAGTTCCGAAGAAAAATCGCAGGCGGCCCAAAAAAGCCGCCTACGTTCTTGAAAAGGATTGATAATTTTTGGTCGTCACGCTTCTGTTAAGGCTTACCGGATCAGGCCCTCACCCCGGAAAATCGCCTCGATCCGCTGATTCATATCGAACGGCGTGTAGGTGTTGCGACGGATCAGAAGCAGGTGAATGGCGCTGATCCCGTCGCAGGTGAGCGCGCCGAACGGCAAGTCGCGGGAGATCGAGGGCGCGCGGTTGAACACGGTCTGGCGGAGCTGGTTGCAGCTGTGGCTGTCGGCGGCGGCGACGGTCGGGATCATCGGCAGGGCCATGGCAAGGGAAAGGGTCAGAACAATCGAACGCATAATAGGGGTCTCCAGAAGGGGTAATCGAACCGAGCATAGCATATCAGAATCTACCGACATGGTGGGGAAAACCGTAGCTCGCATCTGGACACGGTTTGGAAATCGGCCTAATCCGGCGCTCGGTCTAGGGGTGTAGCTCAGTTGGTAGAGCACCGGATTCCAAATCCGACGGTCGGGGGTTCGAGTCCCTCCGCCCCTGCCAGGCCCGATCGGCCGAACCGACCTCCGGATATTTGGGTGCAATGCGTATCTTGATCCTCTTGGCCGTCGGCGCGGTCGCCTTCTATGTCCTGATCGCGCTCGGCATGTATCTGGGCCAGCGCCGGTTCATGTATTTCCCGACCAACGACAATCCGCCGCCCGAGGCGGTGGGTGTGCCGGATGCGCGCGTCGAGGCGGTGGAGACGGCGGACGGGGAGGTTCTTGTCCTGTGGTACGCCGAGGCCGATGCCGGTCAGCCGACCGTTCTGTTCTTTCATGGCAATGGCGGAGAGATGGCGCACAGGTCAGGGCGCTTCGCGGCGTATCGGGCGGCCGGGTTCGGGGTCCTGTTCGTGTCCTACCGGGGGTATGGCGGCAGCACCGGGCGACCGTCCGAGGCGGGGCTGCACGCGGATGCGGAGGCCGCCTATGGCTGGCTGCGCGACAGGGGCGTTGCGCCCGAGGATATCGTGATCGCGGGCGCGTCCCTTGGCACCGGGGTGGCGGTTCAACTGGCCGCCCGGCACCCGGTGGGGGCCTTGGTGCTGGGGGCGCCCTATTCCGCCGCGGACGACCTGGCCGCCGATATCTATCCGTGGTTGCCGGTGCGTCTGTTGATGCGCGACCGGTTTCGCAGCGTCGATCACATTGGCGCAGTGGAGGCGCCGATCCTGATCCAGCACGGCACGGAGGACCGTGTTGTGCCCCATCGGTCGGGAGAGGCATTGTACCAAGCCGCGCCGGAGGGGACGGACTTCGTCAGCATGCCGGGGGCGGGGCACGAGGTGCTGTTCGACCCAAGCCTGTGGCAAAGCGAGATTGCGTTTATTCAGCGGGTCCGGGGCGACAGGTAACGCGGTTCAACGGATGCGGAGCAGCACGGCCAGAATACCGGGCCCTTCGCGCAGCCAACCCTTGATCTGCGGCCAGAGGCGGGCGGTCCCGCGCGGCGGAGCACTGACGGTGACCCGAAGCCCGTGACGCCGCGCGATCAGGCGGGCGCGGGGCAGGTGGTAGGCATCGGACACGATCACCACGTCGCGGACCCCGAGGTCGCGCAGGATCGGAAGGGCGAAGGCGATGTTCTGGGCGGTGTTGGTGGATCGGTCCTCCCGATGGATCGCGGCCTCCGGCACGCTGTCGGCGATCAGGAGGTCGGCCATCACACGCGCTTCGGAGGGCGGATGCCGTCCCAGGCCACCGCAGACGATGATCGCATCGCCGCGGCCCTGGTGAAACAAGGCGGCGCCGTGCAGCGTCCGCCTGCGCAGGGTCGGCGACGGCCCATCGGCCCAGACCGCCGCGCCGAGGATCATGATAGCGGTCAATGCGCCGCGCCCTTCTGTTCAGGCCCCGCCTTGCAAGGCAGCGGCCCCATGCGTATATCGCAACCGATCCAAGGAAGTGACTCCATCATGGCCAACCCGTTCCAGTTTCTGCAACAGACCCGCTCGGAAGTGGCGAAGGTCGTCTGGCCGACCCGTCGGGAAGTGCTTGTCACCACCGCGATGGTCTTCGTGATGGCCGTGGTCGCCGCGATCTTCTTCTTTGGCGTGGATTGGTTGATCCGCAACGGTTTGGAATTCGTACTGACCTATTTCGGAAGCTGATCCGAACCGCCGCAACGGCCCTTGCGTTTCGGCGCCCGAGGCGGTAATCCGCCCCCAACTCCCTACAGACTGACACGGACCCAGGCGCGCAGCGCCTACTATCCCTGTCCAGCGGGGAGAATCGGGCCGATGCGGCCCTTGGGATGATTTTGGGTTCGCGTGCGGATCCGGTGAGAAATGGGAAATGTCATGGCGAAGCGTTGGTATTCGGTCTCGGTCCTGTCGAACTTTGAGAAGCGCATCGCGGAGCAGATCCGCACCGCCGTGGCCGAAAAGGGCCTGGAGGACGTGATCGAAGAGGTCTTGGTTCCCGAAGAGGACGTGATCGAGATCCGCCGGGGCAAG
Organism: Hasllibacter sp. MH4015; assembly: GCF_020177575.1. Taxonomy (NCBI): domain Bacteria; kingdom Pseudomonadati; phylum Pseudomonadota; class Alphaproteobacteria; order Rhodobacterales; family Roseobacteraceae; genus Hasllibacter; species Hasllibacter sp. MH4015. The sequence goes on along the minus strand of NZ_JAHTBK010000002.1, from coordinate 23,209 downwards.
AAAGTCACTGTGCCCCGCCGCTTCATGCCCGGCTACGTGCTGGTGCGCATGGAGATGACCGACGCAGGCTATCACGTCATCAATTCCATCCAGCGGGTCACGGGATTCCTGGGCCCGCAGGGCCGCCCGATGCCGATGCGCGACGAGGAGGTGAACGCGATCCTCAACCGCGTGGAGGAAGGCGAGGCCGCGCCGCGGTCCACTATCACGTTCGAGGTTGGCGAGAAGGTCAAGGTCAACGATGGCCCGTTCGAGGATTTCGACGGCATGGTCGAGGAAGTGGACGAGGACAACCAGCGCCTGAAGGTGACGGTGTCGATCTTCGGCCGCGCCACGCCGGTGGAGCTGGAATACACGCAGGTCAGCAAGCAGAGCTGACGATTGCCGTGATTTGATTGAAAGGCCGCTCCATCGGGGCGGCCTTTTGCGTTGCGACCTGCGGATCAGGGGACCGCGAAGAGCTTTGCGAATGCGTCGGCCCCATGGCGCGTGAACGCGACGACGCGGGTTTTGGGATCGCGGCTGGCCCATGACATCTCCTCGAACCGGGTGAGGAAGGCGCGCCCCAGGCTGCCCGCGAGGTGGGACCGCCGTTCGCTCCAGTCCAGGCATTCCCGGCAAAGCGGCGCGCGGGCCTTGCGCAAGGCGTCGAGGTCGATCTCCAACCCGGCCACGAATTCCGTGCCGGATGGTGTCAGGCGCAGGTTGTCGCCTTCCAGCGCCAGGTGCCCGTGGCCCATCAGGCTGTCGAACATCTGCGTGCCCTTGTCGCCGGCCAGGTGATTGTAGCACACGCGCGCTTGGCGCAGCGCGGCATCCTTGGGACCGGGGCGCTTGCGCAGTTGCCCCGCCCCGGCGGCCAAGCCCATCAACGCCTCGAGGACATGGGCGACATCGTCGCTGGCCAGGGAGAAATACTTGTGTCGCCCCTGTTTGCGCGGACGCAGGAGGCGTCCATCGTCGAGCTTGGACAGGTGAGAGCTGGCGGTCTGGATCGTGACACCCGCCTCCTCCGCCAATTCGCTGACGGTCAGGGCCTTCCCGCTCATCAACGTGGTCAGCATATTGGCGCGGGCGGGATCGCCGATCAGCGCGGCGATACGGGCGATGTCGGGGCCTTCTTTCATAGTTCGATCATAATCGAAGCATCGGCGCCATTCAATCCGTTAGGGTTCGTTAATAACCAAGAGGAGCCCGCCGTGCTGACGTGTATCATTCGCTACCATATCGACCCGACCAAGAAGTCCCAATTCGAGGAGTACGCCCGAAATTGGGGGCAGGCGATCCCGCGCTGCGGCGCGGACCTGATCGGCTACTACGCCCCCCATGAGGGATCCGCGACGCTGGCCTATGGCATCTACAACGTGGCGAGCCTTGCGGATTACGAGGCGTATCGCGCGCGTCTGTCTGCCGATCCCCTGGGCCGCGAGAATTACGAATTCGCCCAGAAAGAGAAATTCCTGCTGCGCGAGGATCGGACGTTCCTGAGGCTTGCGTCTGCGCCCCACGGGGATAGTGCATGATCGCCGTCATTTTCGAGGTTCAACCGGCGGAGGGTCGCAAGCAAGAGTATCTCGATATCGCCGCCGAGATGCGCCCGATGCTGGATCACATGGACGGGTTCCTGTCGGTCGAGCGGTTCCAGAGCCTGAGCGACCCGCGCAAGATCCTGTCGTTGTCGTTTTTCGAGGATGAGGCCGCCATTGCCCGCTGGCGCAACCTCAACGCCCACCGGGGCGCGCAGGCCAAGGGGCGGGGCGGGGTCTTCGACGATTACCGCCTGCGCATTGCCTGCGTGATCCGGGACTACGGGATGTTCGACCGGGCGCAAGCCCCCGACGATAGCCGCAACGCGCACCGGGAATGAGCGGCGTGTCCCTGAGAACGGAATTGGCGTTGCTGGCGCTGCTCGCGCTTCTGTGGGGCGCGTCTTACCTGTTCATCAAGGTGGCTGTGGCGGAGATACCGCCCGTCACGCTGATCGCTTTGCGGGTTCTGGGGGCGGCCATCTTCCTGTTGGTCGTCATGGGCGCACGGTCGGAGGCCTTACCGAGGGACGGACGGACATGGCGGATGTTGCTGCTTCAGGCCGTGTTCAACAGCATCGGCGCGTGGACCGTACTGGCCTGGGGGCAGCAATATGTCGATGCAGGGCTGGCGAGTGTGCTCAATTCGACGTCGCCGATCTTTGTCTTCCTGCTGACGATGTCGGTGACACGGCATGAGCGGTTGGGTGGGCGCAAGCTGCTGGGTGCTGCATTGGGCGTGCTGGGTGTCGCGTTGATCGTGGGCGTGGATGCGCTGCGCGGGCTCGGCGATCAGGTGGCCGGGCAGATCGCGTGCCTGCTTGGCGCGGCGCTCTACGCCGGGGCGGCGATCTATGGAAAACGGTTCTATCATATCAGCGCGGTTGCCGCTGCGACCGGAACGATGATCTGGGCGTCGGTGGTTCTGGTCCCGGTGGCGCTGGTGTTGGACCGGCCCTGGACCCTGACCCCGTCCGTTTCGGCCTTGGCGGCGACGGCGATCCTGTCGATTCTTTGCACCGGCGTGGCGCTGTTGATCTATTTCCGGCTGGTCCGCACGCTGGGCTCCATGGGCGTTGCCAGCCAGAGTTATCTGCGGGCCGGGATCGGTGTCGTCCTGGGGCTTGTGGTCCTGGGAGAGACCTTCACGCTGCCGGTCGCCGTCGGTCTTGTCGCCGCGATTGCGGGGGTGGCGTTGATCAACTGGCCGGCGCGGGGCGGGCCCGGCCGCTAGGGCCGCCCAGAATTCGTTTGCGCCTGTTTCGATCTCGTCCTATATGCCGGGCTTCGTTCGGGCGGGCCATCGGCGCGTCCCGACCCGTGGGAGGCGAGGCAATCGCGATTGCCGGACCAGACCACGGCCACAAAGGCCCTGAAACGCGATGATGGGCTGTTGGTAGAAAAGGAGAGGCCGAGATGGCCAAGAAACTTGCTGGCACGATGAAGCTGCAGATCCCTGCAGGTCAAGCCAACCCCAGCCCCCCTGTGGGCCCTGCGCTGGGTCAGCGCGGCATCAACATCATGGAATTCTGCAAGGCGTTCAACGCCAAGACGCAGGAGATGGAACAGGGCGCGCCTTGCCCCACGGTAATCACGTATTACCAGGACAAGTCCTTCACCATGGACATCAAGACGCCGCCCGCGTCGTACTACCTGAAGAAGGCCGCCGGCCTGAAGAACGTGGGCAAGCGCAACCGTCCGCGCGGGGCCGAGACGCCGGGTCGCGAGACCGTGGCGACGATCACCGCCAAGCAGCTGCGCGAGATCGCGGAAGCCAAGATGGTGGACCTGTCGGCCAACGACGTGGAAGCCGCAATGCAGATCATCCTTGGTTCCGCCAAGTCGATGGGTATCGAGGTAAAGGGGTAAGACCATGGGAAAGATGGGAAAACGCCTGGCCGCTGCCCGTGCAGCCTTTGAAGGCAAAGATGACGTGACCGTGGAAGAGGCCGTTTCGCTGGTGAAGACCAACGCGACCGCCAAGTTCGACGAGAGCATTGAAATCGCGATGACGCTCGGCGTCGATCCGCGCCACGCCGACCAGATGGTCCGCGGTACGGTCGATCTGCCCAACGGCACCGGCAAATCGGTCCGCGTGGCCGTCTTCGCCCGTGGCCCGAAGGCCGAGGAAGCACAGGCCGCTGGTGCGGATATCGTCGGTGCGGAAGACCTGATGGAGACCGTCCAAGGCGGCACCATCGAGTTCGACCGCTGCATCGCCACGCCCGACATGATGCCCATCGTGGGCCGTCTGGGTAAGGTGCTGGGCCCGCGCAACCTGATGCCGAACCCGAAGGTCGGCACGGTGACGATGGACGTCAAGGAAGCGGTCGAGGCCGCGAAGGGCGGTCAGGTCCAGTTCAAGGCCGAAAAGGCCGGTGTGGTCCATGCCGGTGTCGGCAAAGCCTCCTTCGATGAGGGCAAGCTGGTGGAAAACATCCGCGCTTTCGTGGATGCGGTGGCCCGCGCCAAGCCCTCGGGCTCCAAGGGCACGTACATGAAGAAGATCGCCATCAGCTCCACCATGGGGCCGGGCGTGTCGATCAACGTGGAAAACGCGACCGGTAACTGAGCCTTCCGCACGACCAGACAAAACAAAAGGCGCGTCCCGATGGGGCGCGCCTTTTCGTTTGCGGAAACACCGGGCGGGGTCCGGTGCAAATTCCGTATTTCTGTCCTTTTCGGGTCAAAATCAGACCACGGATGCGCGCCATTGCTGGGGCTGCGCGCCCGGCCCCGTGTCGATCATGCGCATGTAATGATGACCGGGCCCGAGGCCCAATAAGGGCGCTTTGCCATGCCGACGACATTCAACGTTTTCTCGCTGGGGACTTTCGCGAGCATCGACCCGACCGAGGGCAACACCACCGCGGAAAACGCGAGCATCCTCGTGGGGCAGACCATCGGTGGATTTGGCGGCAATGCGCTGGCGGGAAACATCCAGTCTTTCTCACCCGGAAGCAGCGGTTTCGGGGGCGGAACGTCCACTGTCTACGACATGAACAATGCCGCCTCGAACGACACGTTCCGGATCAATGGCGGTCCGAACCAGACATTCGACGGCACCTCGATCTACAACGCGACGATCACCTACCTGGACGGAAGCACGGCGACGATCACCGCCGTCGTGTTCCAGGACACGGTGGGCAACACGTATCTTGCGCCCGAATTCTCCTCCAACGCGGACCAGGCGGCGCTGGAGGCCGGACCGCTCCTGTCGGTCACGTTCGACAGCCTCGTGGGCAACTCCTACAGCGGATTGACGGGATCGCGGGAATCCGGGGCCTACGTGGCCTGTTTCACACCCGGCGTGCGGATCTTGTCGGAGAGGGGGCAAAGACCGGTGGAAACCCTTGCTGTGGGCGACCGCGTCGTCACGCGGGATCGCGGCGCGCAGGCGATCCGGTGGATCGGACGTGCCGAGCGCGTGGCAACGGGAAACATGGCCCCGATCCGCATCGCGCGCGGCGCCCTTGGCCGGGACCTGCCGGAGCGCGATCTGGTAGTATCGCAGCAGCACAGGATGCTTGTCCGTTCCCGCATCGCGGAGCGCATGACGGGGGCGGAGGAGGTCCTGATCCCCGCCAAGAAGCTGCTTGCCCTGCCCGGTGTGGACATCGTGGAGGGGATGGGCGACGTGACCTACATCCACATTCTCCTGGATCGCCACGAGATCATCTATGCCGAGGGCGCGCCGACGGAGTCGCTTCTGGTGGGCAAGATGGCCCGGCAATGCATCGACCCGGAGGCTTTGGCCGAATTGATGGACCTGTTTCCCGAGATCGTCGGCGCGGCGCCCGTGCCCGCTCGCCCAATCCCGGAAGGTGCCAAGATGCGCAGCCTCGTGGCGCGCCACCTGAAGAACGACAAGCCGCTGATTGCCGCCTGACGGGCCGGAAAGCCCGACATTCGGAACCTGTACTTGGGGTGGGCAGAAATGCCCGCCCCGTTTCGTTCGTTAATCATGAAGCCATTCAACGGCTTGATTATAAAACTTTAGCCGATATTTTCGGATGCACCAGCTGCCAGAATGGAAAGCAACCTTAATGTTCCGGCAGGCTAAATATGTCCAATTCAATAAAAACCCGAATGTTGCGTCAGGCATCGCTTGCGATGGTGATCGGTCTGACCGGTGTCGTGCAGGCCAGCGCGCAAGGCAGCAACACGACTGATATCGGGCAGTTGGCCGCGACTCCAGAACGGAGTGGCGGCACCCTGGCGTTTCCCGCGATCTTCGGTGCGGCGTCGGCTGTCGCGCCCGCGGGCGGGTCGGGATACGTGGCCCTTACCTATGCCAATCCGCGCAACGGCATTGCCGGAAGCGACGGGGATGGCGACGTGGCGGCGGGCTACACCTTCGGCAACCCGGTCGATGCGATCAGCGTATCGGTCGGAATTGTCGTCACCGGGCTCGACCCGTTCGGCGATAGCGGAAGCTTCAACATAAGCGCGTCGCGCCTGTTGGGGTCCACCGACCGGTCGGCCACGTTCGTCGGGGCCTCCGCGCTTGGGCTTGGTGGTTGGGGCGATGCGGCTGCGGACGGCGAATCCTATGCCGTCTACGTCTCTCACCTGACGTCGCTGGGCGCGGGTTCGGCGGAGATCCCGCTGCAACTGACGCTGGGCTACGGCAACCGGACCACGTTGGCCGATGACCGGTCGGGCCGGGTGGAGGAGGGCGTCTTCTTCGGGGCAGGTGTGGGCATCACCGAAACCCTGTCGCTAAGCGTTTCGGGAACCGAGACGCAGCTGAATGCCGGTGCCGTTCTGAGCATTCCGCAACTGGAAGGTCTGAGCCTGTCTGCCGGCATGTTCGACATTCTGGACAATACCGACCGCCAGCAATTCACCGCGACGGTCGCCTACAGTTTCTGAACGCTTAAAGGAGAACGAGTAATGACACGTACGATCAAGGCCACGTTTATTGGCGCAACCCTGGCATTGGCGACGGCTTCCGTGGCCATGGCAGGCGGGTCCAGCACCCCGAACCCGACGGCGGCCGCCACGGCGGCCCCGGCCACCACGGCCGCGCCCGCAGGGACCACGATGACTTTCATTCCGCGGTTCCTGACGATCTATTCCCGCTGAAATGCGGGTCTCAGCGCGGCAGAAGTCGCGCGACCTTTCCAACGAGAGGGGTTGGCATTCTGGACCAACCCGTTTAGTGCAACCCGTGCAGTGGAGCGTGCGATTCGTCGGGCGCTCTTTTGCGTTTCGTCCGAGACGGTGGGTCGGGGTGATTTGACCTCGATAAATCCTGCCCGAGACGGGATCAGACATGTGTTTGAGGGCTCGGATCCGTTTGAGCGCTTGGCGGTGTTAGGTTCCGTTGCGATACGGACCAAAAACCGCCGGAGCGATCCGGTAGAAACTGAGCCGGCAGAGACATCTGCCAATTTGGAGAAAACCTGTGGATAGAGCCCAGAAAGAGAAAGTGGTCGAGGAACTCGGCCAGATCTTCGAAAGCTCTGGCGTCGTGGTGGTTGCACACTACCAGGGCCTCACGGTTGCAGAGATGCAGGATCTGCGCGGTCGCGTTCGCGACGCGGGCGGAGCCGTGCGTGTCGCCAAGAACAAGCTCGCCAAGATTGCCCTCGAGGGAACGCCTGCCGCCGGCATCGCGGACCTGATGGGGGGCATGACGGTTCTTGCCTATTCCGAAGATCCGGTCGCTGCCGCCAAGGCCGCGGACGACTTCGCCAAAGACAATGACAAATACGTCATTCTCGGCGGTGCGATGGGCGAGAACATCCTGGATACCGATGGTGTGAAGGCCGTCGCAAAGATGCCGTCCCGCGAGGAGCTTATTGCCTCCATCGTTGGCTGCATCGGCGCGCCCGCGTCCAACATCGCCGGTGCCATTGGCGCGCCTGCCTCGAATATCGCTTCCATCCTTTCGACCATCGAAGAGAAGGCGGCGTAAGCACCCGTTGAGAACCCGCCCCTTGCGGCGTTGGAACCCATACCTACATACGGAACCTGAAAAATGGCTGATCTGAAGAAACTCGCAGAAGAGATCGTTGGTCTGACCCTCCTGGAAGCCCAGGAACTCAAGACCATCCTGAAAGACGAATACGGCATCGAGCCCGCCGCTGGCGGCGCAGTGATGATGGCCGGCCCTGCCGATGCAGGCGGTGCCGCTGCCGAAGAGCAGACCGAATTCGACGTCGTGCTGAAGAATGCCGGCGCCTCCAAGATCAACGTGATCAAGGAAGTGCGCGGCATCACGGGCCTCGGCCTGAAAGAAGCCAAGGACCTCGTCGAGGCCGGTGGCAAGATCAAGGAAGGCGTCGACAAAGCCGAAGCCGAAGAGATCAAGGGCAAGCTGGAAGCAGCTGGCGCAGAGGTCGAGCTGGCCTGATTGGTCAACGAACGCCCCTCAGGGGGTGGCAGATATGGCTGGGCCCGGAGGATATCTGGGTCCAGCCGTCCGCGTCTTTGAGGCGGGCACGTCTTGGCAAGGGCCCCACCGGGGGGTGTTTCCCAAGACGGTGACGAAAGGGTCGGGCTTTGCCGGTGGGACGGCAGACAGATTGACCCGTCGAGTCTTGTATCTTGCGAGCACTCCGCCGAGGCCCCGGCGGCGGGAGTGCCGCGCGAGAGAGAAAGGTGCATACGCACATGCCGCAGACCTACGCAGGCCAGAAACGTATCCGCAAATTTTATGGCAAAATCCGCGAAGTGCTGGAGATGCCGAACCTGATCGAGGTGCAGAAGTCGTCTTACGACCTGTTCCTGAAATCCGGTGATCAGCTTGAGCCGATGGACGGCGAAGGCATCAAAGGCGTGTTCCAGTCGGTTTTCCCGATCAAGGACTTCAACGAGACCGCGATCCTCGAATTCGTCAAGTATGAGCTGGAGCAGCCCAAGTTTGACGTCGAGGAATGCCAACAACGCGACCTGACCTATGCCGCGCCCCTCAAGGTGACGCTGCGGCTGATCGTGTTCGATATCGACGAGGATACCGGCGCGAAATCGGTCAAGGACATCAAGGAACAGGACGTCTTCATGGGCGACATGCCCCTGATGACGCCGAACGGGACGTTCATCGTGAACGGCACCGAGCGCGTGATCGTGTCCCAGATGCATCGTTCGCCGGGCGTGTTCTTCGACCACGACAAGGGCAAGACGCATTCATCGGGCAAGCTGCTGTTCGCGTGCCGCATCATTCCCTATCGCGGCTCCTGGCTGGACTTTGAGTTCGACGCCAAGGACATCGTGTTCGCGCGCATCGACCGCCGCCGGAAGCTGCCGGTCACGACGCTGCTCTATTCCCTGGGCCTCGACCAGGAAGGCATCATGGATGCCTATTACGATACCGTCACCTTCAAGATGGTGAAGAACAAGGGCTGGGCCACCAAGTTCTTCCCCGAGCGTGTGCGCGGCACCCGCCCGAACAGCGATCTTGTGGACGCCAAAACCGGTGAAGTCATCGCCGAGGCCGGCAAGAAGGTCACGCCGCGCGCGGTCAAGAAATGGATCGACGACGGCACTGTAGAAAACCTGCTGGTGCCGTTTGACGGCATCATCGGGCGCTTTGCGGCCAAGGACATCATCAACGAGGAAAACGGTGCGATCTATGTCGAGGCCGGGGACGAGCTGACCTGGGAAGTCGACAAGGACGGGGAAGTCACCGGCGGGACGCTCAAGGAGCTGATCGACGCGGGCATCACCGAGATCCCGGTGCTCGACATCGACAACGTCACGGTCGGCCCGTACATGCGCAACACCATGGCGGTGGACAAGAACCTGAACCGCGAAACCGCGCTGATGGATATCTACCGCGTCATGCGTCCGGGTGAGCCGCCCACGGTTGAGGCCGCGTCGACCCTGTTCGATCAGCTGTTCTTCGACAGCGAGCGTTACGACCTGTCCGCCGTTGGTCGGGTGAAGATGAACATGCGTCTGGACCTGGACGCGGAAGACACCATGCGCACGCTGCGCAAGGAAGACATCATCTCCTGCATCAAGGCGCTGGTTGAGCTGCGCGACGGGCGGGGCGACATCGACGATATCGACCACCTCGGCAACCGCCGTGTCCGTTCGGTCGGTGAGTTGATGGAGAACCAGTACCGCGTGGGTCTGCTGCGCATGGAGCGCGCGATCAAGGAGCGTATGTCGTCGGTCGAGATCGACACGGTGATGCCGCAGGACCTGATCAACGCCAAACCGGCTGCGGCCGCTGTGCGTGAATTCTTCGGTTCCTCGCAGCTGTCGCAGTTCATGGACCAGACGAACCCGCTGTCGGAAGTGACGCACAAGCGGCGCCTGTCCGCGCTTGGGCCAGGCGGTCTGACGCGGGAACGCGCGGGCTTCGAGGTACGCGACGTGCACCCGACCCACTACGGTCGCATGTGCCCGATCGAGACGCCGGAAGGCCCGAATATCGGCCTGATCAACTCACTGGCCACCTATGCCCGCGTGAACAAGTATGGCTTCATCGAGACGCCCTATCGCCGGGTGGAGGATGCGAAGGTCACGGATGACGTGGTCTACATGTCCGCCACCGAGGAGATGCGGCATACCGTGGCCCAGGCCAACGCGAACCTTGATGAGGACGGCAAGTTCGTCAACGACATGGTCAACACGCGGATGTCCGGCGAATACACGCTGAACGCCCGTGAAAGCGTCGACCTGATCGACGTGTCGCCCAAACAGTTGGTTTCGGTCGCGGCCTCGCTGATCCCGTTCCTTGAGAACGACGACGCGAACCGCGCGCTGATGGGATCCAACATGCAACGTCAGGCGGTTCCGCTGTTGCAGGCGGACGCACCCTTCGTGGGCACCGGCATCGAATCGGTCGTGGCGAAGGACTCCGGCGCGGCGATCATGGCCAAGCGTGGCGGCATCATCGACCAGGTCGATGCGCAGCGTATCGTTGTGCGCGCCACCGAGGATCTGGAGCTTGGTGACGCGGGCGTGGACATCTATCGCCTGCGCAAGTTCCAGCGGTCGAACCAGAACACCTGCATCAATCAGCGTCCGCTGGTGAAGGTGGGTGATACGGTCGGCAAGGACGAGGTGATCGCGGATGGCCCGTCCACGGATATCGGTGAACTGGCGCTCGGCAAGAACGTCATCGTCGCCTTCATGCCGTGGAATGGCTACAACTACGAGGACTCGATCCTGATTTCCGAGCGTATCGTGAAGGACGACGTCTTCACCTCGATCCACATCGAGGAATTCGAAGTCGCCGCCCGTGACACGAAGCTGGGGCCGGAAGAGATCACCCGCGACATCCCGAATGTCGGTGAGGAGGCGCTGCGCAACCTCGACGAGGCGGGGATCGTCTATATCGGTGCCGAAGTGGGCCCGGCGGACATCCTTGTGGGTAAGATCACGCCGAAGGGCGAAAGCCCGATGACGCCGGAAGAAAAGCTTCTGCGCGCCATCTTCGGGGAGAAAGCCTCGGACGTTCGTGATACGTCGCTGCGTCTGCCGCCCGGTGATTTCGGGACGGTCGTGGAAGTACGTGTCTTCAACCGCCACGGTGTGGAAAAGGACGAACGCGCGCTCCAGATCGAGCGGGAAGAGGTGGAACGCCTTGCCCGTGACCGCGACGACGAGTTGGTGATCCTTGAGCGGAACATCTACGCCCGTCTGCGCGGCATGATCGAAGGCAAAGTGGCGGTCAAAGGCCCCAAGGGTGTGAAGCCGAATACACCGATCACCGCCGAATTGCTGGACGATCAGCTGTCGCGCGGCCAGTGGTGGCAGCTTGCCCTCGAAGACGAGCAGGATGCGGCCCAGGTCGAAGCCCTCAACGAGCAGTTCGATGCGCAGAAGCGCGCATTGGATCACCGCTTCGAGGACAAGGTGGAGAAGGTCCGTCGCGGCGACGATCTGCCCCCGGGCGTGATGAAGATGGTCAAGGTCTTCATCGCCGTGAAGCGCAAGCTTCAGCCGGGCGACAAGATGGCCGGCCGTCACGGCAACAAGGGTGTGATCTCCAAGGTGGTCCCGATGGAGGACATGCCGTTCCTTGCGGACGGCACGCCGGTCGACTTCGTGCTGAACCCGCTGGGTGTGCCCTCGCGTATGAACGTGGGTCAGATCCTGGAAACCCATATGGGTTGGGCCGCGCGCGGCATGGGTCTGAAGATCGACGAGGCGCTGGACGAGTACCGCCGCTCCGGCGACATGACCCCGGTGCGTGACGCGCTCAAGATCGCCTATGGCGAGGATGTCTATAACGATGCCTTTGGGGATCGGGACGAAGACAGCCTTCTGGAGGCCGCGGGCAACGTCACCAAAGGCGTGCCGATTGCAACGCCCGTCTTCGATGGTGCGAAGGAAGCGGATGTGAACGACGCGCTTGTGCGGGCCGGGTTCTCCACCTCGGGCCAGTCGGACCTGTTCGACGGGCGCACGGGTGAGAAATTCGCCCGTCCGGTGACGGTGGGTGTGAAATACCTGCTGAAACTGCACCACTTGGTCGATGACAAGATCCACGCCCGGTCCACGGGGCCGTACTCCCTCGTCACGCAGCAGCCGCTGGGTGGTAAGGCGCAGTTCGGTGGTCAGCGCTTCGGTGAGATGGAGGTCTGGGCGCTGGAAGCCTACGGCGCCGCCTACACCTTGCAGGAAATGCTGACGGTGAAGTCGGACGACGTGGCGGGCCGGACAAAGGTCTACGAGTCGATCGTGAAGGGTGAGGACAACTTCGAAGCCGGCGTGCCGGAATCGTTCAACGTTCTCGTCAAAGAGGTCCGCGGCCTGGGCCTCAACATGGAACTCCTGGATGCGGAGGAGGACGAAGGGGGCATCGCGGCGGAGTAACTCGCCGATGCCTCCGGGGCGGTCCACGGATCGCCCCCCTCCCTTACGCGCCCTTAATTTCAAGGATTCGAAATGAACCAGGAACTGACAAACAACCCGTTCAACCCGCTGACGCCGCCCAAGGCGTTTGATGAGATCAAGGTATCGCTCGCAAGCCCCGAGCGTATCCTCAGCTGGTCCTACGGGGAGATCAAGAAGCCCGAGACGATCAACTACCGTACGTTCAAGCCCGAGCGTGACGGCCTGTTCTGTGCTCGGATTTTTGGGCCGATCAAGGATTACGAGTGCCTCTGCGGCAAATACAAGCGGATGAAGTATCGCGGCGTTGTCTGCGAGAAATGCGGTGTGGAAGTCACGCTGCAAAAGGTCCGTCGTGAGCGGATGGGCCATATCGAGCTGGCCGCCCCCGTCGCGCACATCTGGTTCCTCAAGTCGCTGCCGTCGCGCATCGGCCTGATGCTGGACATGACCCTGCGCGATCTGGAGCGGATCCTCTACTTCGAGAACTACGTGGTGATCGAACCCGGCCTGACGGACCTGCAATACGGTCAGTTGATGGGCGAGGAAGAGTTCATGGATGCGCAGGACGCTTACGGCGCCGATGCGTTCCAGGCCAATATCGGAGCGGAAGCGATCCGCGAGATGCTGTCCCAGATCGACCTCGAGTCGGAGGCCAACCAGCTGCGCGAGGACCTCAAAGAGGCCACGGGTGAGCTGAAGCCGAAGAAGATCATCAAGCGTCTGAAGATCGTCGAGAGCTTCCTGGAATCCGGTAACCGTCCGGAATGGATGGTCATGACTGTCGTGCCGGTGATCCCGCCAGAGCTGCGCCCGCTGGTGCCGCTCGACGGGGGCCGTTTTGCGACGTCCGACCTCAACGATCTCTATCGTCGGGTTATCAACCGGAACAACCGCCTCAAACGCCTGATCGAATTGCGCGCGCCGGACATCATCATCCGCAACGAAAAGCGGATGTTGCAGGAATCCGTGGACGCTCTGTTCGACAACGGCCGTCGGGGCCGTGTGATCACGGGCGCCAACAAGCGCCCGCTGAAATCGCTGTCGGACATGCTGAAAGGCAAGCAGGGCCGTTTCCGTCAGAACCTTCTGGGGAAGCGGGTCGACTTCTCGGGCCGGTCCGTCATCGTGACGGGTCCGGAGCTGAAGCTGCACCAGTGTGGTCTGCCGAAGAAGATGGCGTTGGAGCTGTTCAAGCCGTTCATCTACTCGCGTCTTGAGGCGAAGGGGCTCTCGAGCACCGTGAAGCAGGCCAAGAAGCTGGTGGAAAAGGAACGTCCTGAGGTTTGGGATATCCTTGACGAGGTGATCCGGGAGCATCCGGTTCTGCTGAACCGCGCGCCCACGCTGCACCGTCTTGGCATCCAGGCGTTCGAGCCCGTGCTGATCGAAGGCAAGGCGATCCAGCTTCACCCGCTGGTCTGTTCGGCCTTCAACGCGGACTTCGACGGCGACCAGATGGCCGTGCACGTCCCGCTGTCCCTTGAGGCGCAGCTGGAAGCGCGTGTTCTGATGATGTCCACGAACAACGTTCTGTCGCCCGCAAATGGCGCACCGATCATCGTGCCGTCGCAGGACATGATCCTTGGCCTCTACTACGTGACCCTCCAGCGTGAGGGCATGAAGGGCGAGGGCATGATCTTTGCCGATGTGGACGAAGTGCGCCACGCGCTCGACGCTGGTGAAGTGCATCTGCACGCCAAGATCCACGCGCGCCTTCCTCAGATCGACGAGGAAGGCAACGAGGTCATGGTGCGGTTCGAAACCACGCCGGGCCGCGTCATGCTGGGGGCTTTGCTTCCGCTGAATGCCAAGGCGCCGTTCGATCTGGTGAACCGTCTTCTGCGGAAGAAGGAAGTGCAGCAGGTCATCGACACCGTCTACCGCTACTGCGGTCAGAAGGAATCGGTCATCTTCTGCGACCAGATCATGACGATGGGCTTCCGCGAAGCGTTCAAGGCCGGCATCTCGTTCGGCAAGGACGACATGGTGATCCCGGACGACAAGTGGACGCTGGTTGATGAAACCCGCGACCAGGTCAAGGAATTCGAACAGCAATACATGGATGGCCTGATCACCCAGGGTGAGAAGTACAACAAGGTCATTGATGCCTGGTCGAAAGCCAACGACAAGGTGACGGATGCCATGATGGGCACGATCTCGGCCGCCAAGCGCGACGAGGACGGTGCCGAGATGGAGCCGAACTCGGTCTACATGATGGCCCATTCCGGTGCGCGTGGTTCTGTCACTCAGATGAAGCAGTTGGGCGGCATGCGCGGCCTGATGGCCAAGCCGAACGGCGAGATCATCGAGACGCCGATCATCTCCAACTTCAAGGAAGGTCTGACCGTTCTTGAATACTTCAACTCCACCCACGGCGCCCGGAAAGGTCTGTCGGACACGGCGTTGAAGACGGCGAACTCGGGCTACCTGACGCGGCGTCTGGTCGACGTGGCCCAGGATTGCATCGTGCGTATGGACGATTGCGGCACCGAGAACACGATCAAGGCCGAGGCTGCCGTCAATGACGGTGAAGTCGTGGCCTCGCTGGCGGAGCGCATCCTGGGTCGGACGGCCGGTGAGGACGTGTTCGTGCCCGGCACCGATGAGATCATCGTCGCCAAGGGTGAGTTGATCGACGAGCGCAAGGCCGATGCCGTGGAAGCGGCGGGCGTCACCACGATGCAGATGCGTTCCCCCCTGACCTGTGAGGCGGAGGAAGGCGTTTGCGCGACCTGCTACGGTCGTGATCTGGCGCGCGGCACGAAGGTGAATACCGGCGAGGCCGTGGGCATCATCGCGGCGCAGTCGATCGGTGAGCCGGGGACACAGCTGACGATGCGGACGTTCCACATCGGCGGCGTGGCCCAGGGTGGTCAGCAATCGTTCCAGGAGGTCAACGTCGACGGCACCGTCGAATTCCGCAACCCCAACCTGCTGAAGAATGCAAACGGGGAAAACGTGGTGATGGGCCGGAACATGACGCTGGCGATCATGGATGACCAGGGTGGCGAACGGGCGAGCTTCAAGCTCGGCTACGGCACCACGGTCATGGTCGAGGATGGCCAGAAGGTCGTCCGCGGTGATCGTCTGTTCGAGTGGGATCCCTACACGCTGCCGATCATCGCGGAAGCGGCGGGTACGGCGAAGTTCGTGGACCTCGTCTCCGGCATCTCGATCCGGGACGAGACGGACGATGCCACCGGCATGACCCAGAAGATCGTGTCCGACTGGCGCACCGCGCCCAAGGGCAACGAGCTGAAGCCCGAAATCATCATCGCCGGTGAGGATGGAGAGCCGATGCGCAACGATCAGGGCAACCCGGTCGTCTACACGATGTCGGTCGACGCCATCCTGTCCATCGAAGAAGGGCAGAAGGTGCAGGCCGGTGACGTGATCGCCCGTATCCCGCGGGAAGGTGCGAAGACGAAGGACATCACCGGTGGTCTGCCGCGTGTGGCCGAACTCTTCGAAGCGCGTCGTCCCAAGGACCACGCCATCATCGCGGAAATCGACGGCTACGTGAAATTCGGACGCGACTTCAAGAACAAGCGCCGGATCGCCATCGTGCCCGCCGATGAAAGCATGGAGCCCGTGGAATACATGGTGCCCAAGGGCAAGCACATCCCCGTGGCCGAAGGTGATTTCATCCAGAAGGGTGAATACATCATGGACGGCAACCCGGCCCCGCACGACATTCTTGCGGTTCTGGGGGTCGAGGCGCTGGCCGATTACATGATCGACGAGGTGCAGGACGTCTATCGCCTGCAGGGCGTGAAGATCAACGACAAGCACATCGAGGTGATCGTGCGCCAGATGCTCCAGAAGTGGGAGATCCAGGATTCGGGCGAGACCACGCTTCTGAAAGGGGAGCATGTGGACAAGGCCGAATTCGACGCGGCGAACGAAAAGGCGGTGGCCGATGGTCGTCGCCCGGCACAGGGGGAGCCGATCCTTCTGGGCATCACCAAGGCGTCGCTGCAAACGCGCAGCTTCATCTCGGCCGCGTCGTTCCAGGAAACCACGCGCGTGCTGACTGAGGCATCGGTTCAGGGCAAGCGGGACAAGCTGGTCGGCCTGAAGGAGAACGTCATCGTCGGCCGGTTGATCCCGGCAGGCACCGGTGGCGCGACTCAACAGGTGGAGCGGATCGCCAAGAGCCGTGACCAGGTCGTGATCGACGCAGCGCGGGCCGAGGCGGAAGCCGCAGCAGCCCTTGCCGCGCCCGAGATGGAAGAGGCGGAGGCCGCAGCGCCCGAAGGCGACGCGGCGGAGTAACCTGCCGATCCAGTGAAAACAGAGCGCCCCGTCGGCAACGGCGGGGCGTTTTGCGTTTCGGATCGGGCGCGCGGACGGCTAGTCTTATGCCGCACGGAAAGCGAAGGGCGCATGGGATGGATCAGGCACGGGCGGAAGCTATCAAGGGCAAGGTGAAGGGCATCGCGGCGGATCTGGCCCCGGGGTCCGGGTTCGTGCCCAAATATGGCGGGGAAGCCTTGGCCCCCGACCCGGGCGACCCGAAGACCTTCGTGGCCGGTGTTTTCGCCTACAAGGACCACGTTTCGGTCGAATTCTCAGAAGGTGCGGATTTCGACGATCCGAACGGCCACCTGGAGGGCGGCGGCAAGCGTAGGCGCCACGTGAAGCTGCGCGACGTGGACGGCGTCGCGGGCAAGGATGTGCGACAGTTCCTCGCGCAGGCGCTGGCGTGAAACGGGGGATTCCCCCATTGGCCCGTTTCGCCTAACGTCTGCTGCAGGGGGCGGGTAAGGGCCTGTTTATGGGTGTTGTGAACAAGATCATCGGGGTTTGCCGTTTCTCCTACTTGGGCGATGCGGGCTTCGAGACGCTGAAAGGCGGGGCGGAGGAAGCGGCGCGACAGCTCTACGCGCCGGGTCGGATGCAACGCCGGTTCGCCTATTTCGAGAATATCTGCATCCCGTCGCTCGCCAATCAGACGGATCAGGACTTCGTGCTCGTGGCCCTGATCGGCGACACGATGCCCTTCCATTTCCGCAAGCGCCTGAAACGGCTGGCCGACAAACACGCCTTCCTGCGCGTGGTCACGTTGGAGGCGGCAGGCCCGCTGAATTCCACCCGACGCGCATTCCGGCGGGGGCTGGATGAGGAGGAGGCGGATTTCATCACCGGTTTCCGGCTGGATGATGATGATGCCGTGGCCTGCGACTATATCGAAAAGACGCGGGAGATTTCCGATAACCTCATACAGTTGGGATGGGCCCACGCGGACACGCCCGCCGCTGTCTGTTTCCACCGCGGCATCTATTGGGACATGAAGCGCGAAGATGATCCGTTCTGGGATTACTCCGAGGTGATGCCTCTGGGTCTGGCCAGCGCGATGATCGCGCCGCCCGAGGCGATGGCGAACATCTATCGCTGGAACCACCGCAAGCTTGCCGCCCATGCGCGGTGCTGGATCGACCCGCATGATTACATGTTTGTCCGCACGCTCCATGGCCACAATGACAGCGACCGGTCCATCCCGCCCCGCGCGCGGCAATTGCCGGAATGGCAGGCGCGCAAGCTGTTTCGCGAGCGGTTCGGGCTGAACCCCAAGCGGCTTCTGCCGATGATGCGCAAGTTGCAGGAGGACGGGTCCGGCATGGCCCGGCAATTGGCGGACGAGGCGCGCGCCGACCTGGCCGGGGATGGCGACGGGGAATGACACCCAACGCAAAGGGCGCGCTTTTCATGATGGGGTCGATGGCGTCGTTCACGCTCAACGATGTGGTGGTCAAACTGCTGGCCGAAGACTTGCCGCTCTTCCAGATCGTGTTTCTGCGCGGGGTTCTGACCACGATCTTGCTGACGGCGACCGTGGCCGCCCTTGGCAGGCTCAGCTTCCGCATCCCCCGCCGCGACCGAGGCAAGGTGGCCCTGCGCACGTTGTTCGAGATTGCGGCGCTGGTTACGTTCCTGACGGCGCTGATCAACATGCAGATCGCCAACGCTACCGCGATCCTGTCGGCCCTGCCCTTGGCCGTGACCCTCGGCGCGGCGCTTATCTTTCGGGAACAGGTGGGCTGGCGCCGGATGAGCGCGATTTGCGTGGGCGCGGTCGGGGTCTTGCTGATCGTTCAGCCGGGGGCCGAGGGCTTCAACATCTATTCGCTTCTGGCATTGGTGACGGTGGTGCTGGTTGCGGGCCGGGACCTGGTGACGCGCAGCTTCTCGAACGACCTGCCGTCCATGACCGTCGCGGTGATCACCGCCGCCGCGATCTGCGTGTTCGGTGGCGTGATGTCCGTGACGGAAGTGTGGGTCAGGCCGAGCGGGGCGCAGCTGGGGCTTTTGGCGCTGGCGTCGTTCTTCATCATCGGTGGCTATGTCTTCTCCATCCTCGTGATGCGGGTGGGGGAGGTCGCAGTGACGGCCCCGTTCCGCTATACGTCACTGGTCTTCGCGCTCATCATGGGCTGGCTGGTCTTCGCGGAATTTCCGAATGCGCTGGCCTTGGTGGGGGCGGTCATCGTGGTGGCAACGGGGGTGTTCACCCTGATCCGGGAAAGGCGGGTGAAACATGCCTGAAGGTGTCCAGATCCAGGGATTGTGCCGGTTTTCGCTGCCCTGCACGGGCGGATTCAAGAAGTACCACGAAAGCCTGGAGGATCGTCGCGCGGCACTATATGCGCCCAAGCGGCTGGATGAGCGGACGTTGTGGTTCGAATATGTGTTCCTGCCGCCCCTGCGCGCGCAAACGGATGCGGACTTCACCATGCACCTGGTTCTGGGGGAGGATTTCCCCGACCCGTGGCGCAGCCGGGTAGAGGCCGCGATCCGCGATGTCCCGCAAATCAAGGCCCATTGGCGCGCGCCCGACGATCACCGCGCGATCTGCCGCGATGTGCTGTGGGGTGGGCGGGATGCGACGCGCGCCGTGGTGGCCGAGTTCCGGCTTGATGACGATGATGCGGTTGCAATCGACTACGTGCAGCAATTGCGCCGCAGCTGGAACAAGGTCGGGCGGCTGGCGAATTTCCACGGTCGCGTGGCGCTGGACCACGGCAAGGGCGTCGTGTTGGAAGCGCAGCAGGACGGAACGATCAAGCCGCATGTCTTCAACACCCAATGCTGGTCGGCGGGCCTTGCGATCTACCTGCGGCCCGAAGACGAGGCGATCGTGATGGATTTCCCGCACCACAAGATTTGGTCGCGGGTGCCGTTCGTGAACCTCACCGATTCCGTGATGTTCATCCGGGGCGACCACGACCATAACGACGCCCGCACGCCGTTTGCCGCCGCCTTGCCGGTGCCGGTTCCCGACGGGGACATCGCCGACGTGATCCAGCGTCGGTTTGCCATTGATTTTCCGGCGTTTCGTGCCGATTGGCAGGCATTGGTGCGAGGCTAGGCCCACGGGGCGGGTGGCGCTGTTGACACCCCATCCTCAACCCCCTATATCGCGCCCACTTGGCCCGGCGACCCATCGGTCGCGCTTTGGGGCTGAAATACAGATCTAGTGGCCACGATCCGAGCGATTTTGAAGCTCCGATCCTCTGGGAATTCCACCGCGGCGCCCTCCAGGTAGGGAAGGGGCGCATGCGGTTTTGGTGTTTTTGTGCGGTTTGGCCGCGCGCGCGGAGGCACCGCTGACATGTGAGAGAGCAAGACGGGGACCCCGAATGCCAACGATTCAACAGCTGATCCGCAAGCCGCGGCAGCCCAAAGTAAAACGCTCCAAGTCCCAGCATTTGGAGAGCTGCCCGCAGAAACGTGGCGTTTGCACGCGCGTCTACACGACCACTCCGAAGAAGCCGAACTCGGCCATGCGGAAGGTCGCGAAAGTGCGCCTGACCAACGGCTACGAGGTCATCAGCTACATCCCCGGTGAAAGCCACAACCTTCAGGAGCACTCCGTGGTTCTGATCCGTGGCGGTCGTGTGAAAGACCTTCCCGGCGTGCGCTACCACATCCTGCGCGGTGTGCTTGATACGCAGGGCGTCAAAGACCGTCGCCAGCGTCGTTCGAAATACGGCGCCAAGCGCCCCAAGTAAGAAGAGGATTGAGCGATGTCGCGTCGTCACGCTGCCGAGAAACGCCAGGTCCTGCCCGACGCCAAGTTTGGCGATATGGTCCTGACCAAATTCATGAACAACCTGATGATCGACGGCAAGAAGTCGGTCGCAGAGCGCATCGTCTACAACGCGTTTGACCGCGTCGAGGACAAGCTGAAGCGCGCGCCCGTTGAGGTGTTCCACGAAGCCCTCGACAACATCAAACCCGCGGTCGAGGTTCGGTCCCGCCGCGTGGGTGGTGCCACCTACCAGGTGCCCGTCGATGTGCGCCCCGAGCGTCGTGAGGCGCTGGCAATCCGCTGGCTGATCACCGCGTCGCGCGCCCGCAACGAGAACACGATGGAAGAGCGTTTGGCCGGTGAGCTGATCGACGCCGTCAACTCTCGCGGGTCCGCCGTGAAAAAGCGCGAAGATACCCACAAGATGGCCGACGCCAACCGCGCGTTCAGCCACTACCGCTGGTAAGCGATCAGGCGGCCCCATCCGGGGGCCGCTTCCCGTTTCAATTTCAAGCCTGAGGACATTCCCATGGCACGCGACTATCCCCTCGACCGGTACCGGAACTTCGGGATCATGGCCCATATCGACGCGGGCAAGACCACCTGTTCCGAGCGGATCCTGTATTACACCGGCAAATCCCACAACATCGGTGAGGTGCACGACGGTGCAGCCACGATGGACTGGATGGAGCAGGAGCAGGAGCGCGGGATCACGATTACCTCCGCTGCGACGACCACGTTCTGGGAGCGCACCGAAGACGGCAAATCGCCCGACAGCCCGAAGCACCGCCTGAACATCATCGACACGCCCGGCCACGTGGACTTCACCATCGAGGTTGAGCGGTCTCTGGCCGTTCTTGACGGCGCTGTTTGTGTGCTCGACGCCAATGCCGGTGTGGAGCCGCAGACCGAAACCGTGTGGCGTCAGGCCGACCGCTACAAGGTTCCGCGGATGGTGTTCGTCAACAAGATGGACAAGATCGGCGCGGACTTCTTCAACTGCGTCCACATGATCGAGGACCGCACCGGCGCCCGCGCCGTGCCTGTCGGTATCCCGATCGGCGCCGAGAACGAGCTTGAGGGTCTGATCGACCTCGTCACCATGGAAGAGTGGCTGTGGCAGGGCGAAGATCTGGGCGCCTCCTGGGTCAAGGCTCCGATCCGCGATAGCCTCAAGGACATGGCTGACGAATGGCGCGGTAAGATGGTCGAAGCCGCCGTCGAAATGGACGACGACGCCATGATGGAATACCTCGAAGGCAACGAGCCCGACGTGCCGACCCTGCGCGCGCTTCTGCGCAAGGGGACGCTGTCGATGGCGTTCGTTCCGGTTCTGGGTGGTTCCGCGTTCAAGAATAAGGGCGTGCAGCCCCTGCTCAATGCCGTGATCGACTACCTGCCGAGCCCGCTCGACGTGGTCGATTACATGGGCTTCAAGCCGGGTGACGAGGACGAGGTGCGCAACATCCCGCGCCGCGCGGACGACGACATGGCCTTCTCCGGCCTCGCCTTCAAGATCATGAACGATCCGTTCGTGGGCTCCCTGACGTTTGTCCGGATCTATTCCGGTCAGCTGAAGAAGGGCGACACGATGCTCAATTCCACCAAGGGGAATAACGAGCGTGTGGGCCGCATGATGATGATGCATTCCAACAACCGCGAGGAAATCGACGAAGCCTTCGCAGGCGACATCATCGCGCTTGGCGGCCTGAAGAACACCACGACCGGGGACACCCTGTGCGACAAGAATGACCCCGTCGTTCTGGAAACGATGACGTTCCCCGATCCGGTGATCGAGATCGCGGTCGAGCCCAAGACGAAGGCCGACCAGGAGAAAATGGCGACGGCGCTTCAGCGTCTGGCGGCAGAAGATCCGTCCTTCCGCGTCGAAACGGATCTCGAATCCGGGCAGACGATCATGAAGGGCATGGGCGAATTGCACCTCGACATCCTCGTCGACCGCATGAAGCGCGAGTTCAAGGTCGAGGCCAATATCGGTGCGCCCCAGGTGGCCTACCGGGAGACGATCGGCCACGAGGTGGAGCATACCTACACCCACAAGAAACAGTCGGGTGGCTCGGGTCAGTACGCGGAAGTCAAGCTGCTCATCACGCCGACGGAGCCGGGCGAGGGCTACTCGTTCGAATCCAAGATCGTGGGCGGTGCAGTGCCGAAGGAATACATCCCCGGCGTCGAGAAGGGCATCAAGTCCGTCATGGATAGCGGCCCGCTGGCCGGCTTCCCCGTGATCGACTTCAAGGTGCAGCTTCTGGACGGTAAGTTCCACGACGTCGACTCGTCGGTTCTCGCCTTCGAAATCGCAGCCCGCATGGGGATGCGCGAAGGCATGAAGAAGGCCGGCGCCAAGCTTCTGGAACCGATCATGAAGGTCGAAGTGGTGACGCCCGAGGATTACACCGGCAGCATCATCGGCGACCTCACGTCCCGCCGGGGTCAGGTGCAGGGTCAGGATACGCGCGGCAATGCCATCGCGATCGACGCCTTCGTGCCGCTGGCCAACATGTTCGGCTACATCAACACGCTGCGCTCCATGTCGAGCGGCAGGGCGCAGTTCACAATGCAGTTCGACCATTACGAGCCGGTACCGAGCAACATCTCGGAAGAGATCCAGGCGAAATTCGCATAAACGGCGGGGCGGTGACGCCGCCCGCCCCAACCGTAGGACAGCGCGCCGCGCTGTCCGCACACCAAGCAGGAGGCCATCATGGCAAAAGAGAAGTTTGAACGCACGAAGCCGCATGTGAACATCGGCACGATTGGTCACGTTGACCACGGCAAGACGACGTTGACGGCGGCGATCACGAAGTATTTCGGCGACTTCAAGGCGTAT
>NZ_JAHTBK010000001.1:3530000-3684207 GCF_020177575.1 Hasllibacter sp. MH4015 | reverse complement strand
ACGACAGCAGCTCGCGGATCTCCATCTCGACCAGCTCCAGCAGCTCCTCGTCATCGACCTGGTCGACCTTGTTCATGAACACGACCATCTTCGGGATGCCGACCTGGCGCCCCAGCAAGATGTGCTCACGCGTTTGCGGCATCGGGCCGTCGGCGGCGTTCACCACCAGGATCGCGCCGTCCATCTGCGCCGCACCCGTGATCATGTTCTTCACGTAGTCGGCGTGGCCGGGGCAGTCCACGTGCGCGTAGTGCCGGCTGTCGGTCTCGTATTCCACATGCGCCGTGGAGATCGTGATCCCCCGCGCCTTCTCCTCCGGCGCCCCGTCGATCTGGTCATACGCCTTGAAGTCGCCGAAATACTTCGTGATCGCCGCCGTCAACGTCGTCTTGCCGTGGTCAACGTGACCAATCGTGCCGATGTTCACATGCGGCTTCGTGCGTTCAAACTTCTCTTTTGCCATGCGGAGGCACCCCGTTATTGGAGGGCCTCGAACGGAATGTCCGCCCGGGCCCGTGTGATCGTCGCGGGCGACGTATTAGGCCCGCGCGAAAAAATCAAGTCATTGTGGAACCGCAACCCTGCGACGGGTCAGGCGCTCACTCCCCGGTGGCGGCCTCGTCCTGCGCCTCTTCCACCGCCTCGGCCGCTTCGGCGGCTTCGGCCAAGGCCTCTACCTCCGACAGGGCGGCTTCGACATCGGCATCGGTCAGGCCGAACCATTCGGGATTTTCCAGCATGAACAGCTGCACCCGCCGCGCCGCATTGCGTGCCAGGACCTGCATCTGCTCGTTGCGGTTGCGCGCAATGCCGGAGCCGACGAGGAACGTCTCCGGCGAGGTGCCCTCGAAGACGATGATCTGTTCGGGCTCTTCATGGAGCTTGCGCCCCAATTCGTCGTCCCAGATGTTCACCGACAGAACCAGGACGGACCGAGGGCTGAGCACGATGGGAATGCCCGGAGGGGCCAGCGCGTAGCCATCCACCGCGATCCCGATGTGATAGAGCCGGTCGCCCTCATAGGCGCCAAAGCGGCGGTCGATTTCCGAGGTCAGGATCTCCTGCCATTCCTCGGGCGTGGCATTCCGCGACGGCGGAACCTGCTGCATGTTCTCGGCCACCACGATGTTGTGGCCAAGGCGGAAATCCCCCATCGGCGGCAGGTCTTCTTCCAAGGGGTCGCCGGCGGCGCAGGCCATCAATGTCAAAACGAGGCCCAGGGGGGCCAATCGGGCCAATCGAAGCATCGGTCGGTCTCCTAAAATAATTTCGTCGGAAAATAGGGGGGCGTTGGGGGAGGGTAAAGCCATGAACGGGCCGGTTACGGGGAAGTGTGACGCAATCACCCACGCAGGCGGCGGGGATTCGCCGGTCCCGTGTCAGGTGAACGTGTTGTCCCGGGGAAAGCCGCGGGGCGCCATCCGCCCTGCGCTGGCACGTTTGGCGGTCCATTCCGACAATTCGGTTTCCGTGCGCGTGCGGCCCGCCGGATCGGACCAGCTAAGCCCGTCTTCCAGGCGGAATGTCCGCGCATCCGACAGGCCACCGTCCTTGTATTTCTGGAGCCGCACGCCCTTGCCGCGCCCCATCTCCGGCAATTCAGCCAGCGGAAAGACGAGGAGTTTCCGGTTCTCGCCCACAACCGCGACATGGTCGTCCCCCTCCGCCACCGAAACGGCAACCTTGGTAGTGACGCCCTCCTTGACGTTCAGGACCTGCTTGCCGGACCGCGTCTGGGCCACGATCTCGTCCTCCGCCACGAGGAACCCGTCCCCGGCGGAACTGGCCATCAGGCGTTTGGTGCCGGGGCGGTGCACAAACATGTCCACGATCTGCGCCTCGGTGGGCAAATCCACCATCAGCCGCACAGGCTCCCCCAACCCACGCCCGCCGGGAAGGCCGGTCGCCGCAAGGGTATAGACCCTGCCATGGGAGCCCACGATCAACAGCTTGTCGGTCGTCTCCGCGTGGAAGAAGAAGCGCGGGCCGTCCCCGTCGCGGAATTTCAACTCCTGCGTCAGGTCCACGTGGCCGCGCATGTTCCGGATCCACCCCATCTGGGAGCAGATGACGGTGATCGGTTCACGCTCGATCATCGCCTCGATCGGAACATCCTCGACCTGGCCCGCCTCGGCAAATTGTGTGCGCCGTGCGCCGCCATCGGCCTTGGCCCCGAATTTCGCACGAACCTCCTTCAGCTCTTCGGCGATGCGCGCCCATTGCAGACCGTCCTCCGCCAGCAGGTCATCAAGGTTCGCACGCTCCTCCATCAGGCGGTCGCGTTCGGCCTGAAGCTCCATTTCTTCAAGCCGACGCAAGCTGCGCAGGCGCATGTTCAGGATGGCTTCGGCCTGCACCTCGGTCAGCTCACCTTCGCCCGGGGCCGGCGTTTTGTAATCGGCCTCGGACGTGGCGCGGACGAAGTCCTGGTCCCAGGTTTCCCGCATCAGGGCGGCCTTGGGCTGGTCGTCATACCGGATGATGTCGATCACCCGGTCGAGGTTCAGGAACGCGATCAGGAAGCCTTCAAGCACTTCGAGACGGTGGTCGATCTGCGCCATACGGTGCCGGGACCGGCGTTGCAGAACGTCGCGGCGATGGTCGAGGAAGGCGCGCAGAACCTCCTTGAGGGAACAGACCTTCGGGGTTCGCCCGTCGATCAGCACGTTCATGTTGAGCGAAAACCGGTTTTCGAGGTCCGATTGCCGGAAGAGCGTGTTCATCAGCACGTCCGGGTCCACTGTCTTGGCGCGGGGTTCAAGGATGATGCGGATGTCGTCGGCGCTTTCGTCGCGGATGTCGGCGAGGATGGGGACCTTCTTGAGCTGGATCAGCTCCGCCAGTTTTTCGATCAGCTTGGACTTCTGGACCTGGTAGGGGATTTCCGTCACGACGATCTGCCACTGACCGCGACCCAGATCCTCCACCTCCCACTTCGAGCGTAAACGGAAGCCGCCTTTGCCGGTGCGGTAGGTCTCTGCCATGCTCTCGGGCGGCTCGACGATAACGCCGCCGGTCGGGAAATCGGGGCCTTGGACGTAGTTCAGCAGCGTATCGTCGCGGGCGTCGGGCGTCTTGATCAGGTGCAGACAGGCGGCGATCAATTCGTCGAGGTTGTGGGGCGGGATGTTCGTGGCCATGCCCACGGCGATGCCGGAGGAGCCGTTGGCCAGAAGGTTCGGGACCTGCGCCGGAAGGACTTCAGGCTCCTGCAAGGTGCCGTCGTAATTGTCCCGGAAGTTGACCGCGTCCTCGGAAAGGCCTTCCAGCAACGCCTCCGCCACGGCGGTCATGCGCGCTTCCGTATACCGCGCGGCTGCCGGGTTATCGCCGTCGATATTTCCGAAATTGCCCTGCCCGTCTACCAGCGGATAGCGGATCAGGAAATCCTGGGCGAGCCGGGCCATGGCGTCGTAGATCGCGGCATCCCCGTGGGGGTGATAATTGCCCATCACGTCGCCGGAGATCTTGGCGGATTTGCGGAACCCGCCGTTGGAGGCCAGCCGCAATTCCCGCATCGCGTAAAGGATGCGGCGGTGGACCGGCTTCAACCCGTCGCGCGCATCGGGCAGCGCACGGTGCATGATCGTGCTGAGCGCGTACTGAAGGTAGCGCGAGCCGATCGCGCGGCTCAACGGTTCCGAAACGGACCGGTCATCTTGTGTGTCGTCGTCACTGCTCATCTAGATCATGGACCTATCCCGAGATGCTGATCAGAGGCAAGGAACCCTTTCGCATCGGCGTGCGTTTATTGGCCTGAAACCCCTATGAACGAATCGGTGATACAAGTATGCGACTTAATTCGTCCCCCTATCCTCTCGGGCCCATGATTCGCCTTACCGTCCTCCTTGTTGCCGCAATCTACGTCACGATGATCGTGGTGCCGGGTGAGGATCACGGTGTGGACATTCAAGTGACCAGCAGCGCGTCGCGCTCGGACGATCCAATCGTTCCGGGCCGTACCGATACGCAAGGGGCGGCGGGCTGGATCCAGTCGCTGATCGCCAGCGCAGAGGCGGGCGCGTCCACCGTGCGGGCCGCGCCGATCAGTCAGCGGCAGGTCGTGACCGGCGGCAGCGCCCTGATTGCGGATGACGCGGGCGACCTGATGCTGGCGACCGCCACGGGCGAATTCTACATGATCGACGCCGTCATCAACCCGGTCGACTTGATGGACGACGACGGCCGGGTCACGAATGTGACCGTCGCAGCCCTTGCCGATCCGGTCGAGATCGAGACCGCGGTGGAAACGCAAGCCGCCGACACCACGCCCGAGATCTGGCGCGTTGCGGCCCGTGCGGTGAATTTCCGCGAAGGCCCGTCGACAAGCACCAATGTCCTGACGTCCCTGAGGCGCGGGGACGAGGTCGAATTCCTCGCCGTCGCCGCCGATGATTCCGACTGGGCGCATCTGCGCATCGTCGGGTCGGGGATCGAAGGTTACATGGCGGCGGAGTTCCTTGAGCCGGTGAATTGATCCGCTTGCGCCGCCCGCCCCTCCTGGCCTAGGCAAGGCTATCGAAGAGGCGGGCCGATCCCATTGACAAAATCCATCCTGATCACGGGCTGCTCCTCCGGCATCGGAGAGGCGGCGGCCCATGCGATGAAGGCGCGCGGCTGGCGCGTCTTCGCCTCCGTGCGGCGTGCGGAAGACCGTGATCGGCTGATCGCGGCCGGCTTGGAAAGTCTTCTGCTGGATTGCGGCGACACGACCAGCATCGACGCCGGCGTGGCCGAGGTGCTGGACCGGACGGGCGGCACGCTTGACGCGGTCTTCAACAATGCGGGCTTCGGCCTGCCCGGCCTGGTGGAGGATCTGCCAACCGACGCCCTGCGCCATATCTTCGAGACCAACGTTTTCGGGCTGCACCATCTGACCCGCGCGGTGATCCCCACGATGCGCGCCCAAGGCCATGGGCGGATCGTCCAGCACTCTTCGGGCTTCGGGCGGCACGTGATGAAGTGGCGCGGCGCCTACAATGCCTCCAAACACGCATTGGAGGGGCTGACCGACACGTTGCGACTGGAGATGCGGGGCACGGGCATCCACGTCTCGACCCTCAATACCGGGCCGGTCACATCGAAATTCCGTGTCAATTCCATCCCTCGGTTCGAAGCCTGGATAGATTGGGAAGCCTCCGCCGAGCCCGACAAATATCGCCGGGAATTGCTCCCTTTTCTCTATGAGGACACGGGCCGCGCCGCCTTCCAGCGCGAACCCGACGCGGTTGTGCGCCGCCTGATCCATGCCTGCGAGGCGCCGAACCCGCGCCCGCGCTACCACATCACCGGGGCCACCCATATCGCGGAGGGGCTGCGCCGCGCCCTGCCACAGCGGATGTTGGACGCAATCGCCGCGCGGCTCTAGCCTTTTGCCGCCGCGCTGCTAGCTTGCGAGCGGCACATAATCGGAGATGACATGACCGACGATCCCCTACTTCTGGCCGGCCTGATTGCCTGTGCCGCCGTTCTGGTGGTGCTGCTTCTGGGCATCAATTCCTTCCGCCGCGGTGGTACGGACGGCTCCAAGCGATCCAACAAGCTCATGCAATGGCGGATCGGCCTGCAATTCCTCGCGATTGTCCTGCTGCTGGCCTTCGTTTTCTTCCGGCGACAGGCGGGGGGCTGATCCGATGGTGGTTCTCAACAAGATCTACACGCGCACCGGTGATGCGGGCGAAACCGCCCTTGGCGATGGCAGCCGGGTGGCCAAACACTCCGCGCGCGTCACGGCCTATGGCACGGTGGATGAGCTGAACGCGACCCTCGGTGTTGCCAAGCTCCATGCCGATGGCGTGCTGGCAGAGCGGATCGCGATGATCCAGAACGACCTCTTCGACCTCGGTGCCGATCTGTGTACGCCGAACATGGGGATGGACGGGGACCGTGAATACCCGCCCCTGCGCGTGGCCGACGCGCACGTGGACCGCCTGGAGGCGGAGATCGACGAGATGAACGCCGACCTGACCCCGCTGCGTTCCTTCATCCTGCCCGGTGGATCGGCGCTTGCCGCGCATCTGCATATCTGCAGGACGGTGGCCCGGCGGGCGGAACGGCTTTCGGTCGAACTGGGCGGGGTGGAATCAATCAATCCGGCGGGGGTGAAATACCTCAACCGCCTGTCCGACTGGTTCTTCGTCGCGGGCCGGATCGCCAACAACAATGGCGCCGACGACGTTCTCTGGGTTCCCGGCGCCAACCGGTGATGGCGCGGGGCAGAACGAAGCCCTAGGGCCACTCGTCCTTGTATTCGGAATAGCGGGTGGAGAGGATCGTCTTCTCCCGCCAATCCAGCAGGTTGGACAGGTATTGCAGCCAGTCCGGATCGCGGGCCTGGAAGGCGTAGCGCTCGAACAACATCGCGACCTCGGGCGCTTCGAGCGCATGCAGAACCAGAAGGCGATCGGGCGGGTTCATACCCCGAAGCCAGAGGTGAAGGTCCTTGCCGTTGCGCGCCGTGTCGTCACCCTTCGTCACGAAACCCCGCCCAAGCGCCGTCCAGAACCGTAGATGGCGACGCGGTGGACCCGCGCGATAACTTTCCAACAAATCTGGCAACGCATCCGTGAATATCCCGACATAGCAAAGTGCCGTATCGACGGCGGCAGACCCGCGCGCGATGGCGTAATGGGCCACGTCCACAAGATAGGCGGTGATCTGCCCCCGAACCCCGGCTGACAGACGCGGCAGGAACCCGGTCCGCAACAGGTAGGGCAGCAGGTAATCGCCATCCAGATAGCTGAGCCGTCGCCGCATCGCGCGCCCTTCCTCAGCGGGCATCACGACCATCCGCCCGAACAGCGCAAGCACATGCGTAAGGATCACCCGCGCCTCGAACCTGGCCTCTTCGGTCGTCTGGGTCTCGACCGCCGCAACGCCACCAAAATACTGGGTAATCAGATCCTCCGTCATCTGCGGCGGTGGCGTGCGGCACAGCTTGGGATAGGCGGCCGGGTCGATACAGCGATCGCAGGTGCAGGTCAGGTGCAACGCCCGCAACGGCTCCTCCGGCAGGGCGGTGACAAGGGCATGCGCCTGCGCCCTGATACGGGCCGCGAGCGCCGACAACTCTGCGTTCGTGTAGCCCGTTTTCACCGCCATGACGCAACGACACCAGATTGTTTCGAAAACTTTACGTGGTTGTTAATCAATGTTGGTCTAAGCTTATCCACATGTCACACGTCAAACCCAATCGGGAATACAGCCGGGCCGAGTATATCTCGGACGCGGTGGTGCACGGATTGGGCATCGGCGGCGCGCTGATCGCCGGGCCGGTCCTTGTGACCCTCGCCGCGATCTGGATTGGCGATCCGGGGCTGGTTACGGCGCTTGGCGTTTACGCCTTCACGCTTCTGGCGATGTGGGTCTGCTCGGCGCTCTACAACCTTGTGCAGCGCGAGGATCTCGTCTCGGGCCTCCGGCGGCTCGACCAATCGGCGATCTATTTCAAGATTGCAGGGACATATACCCCGTTCATTGCGCTGGCCTCGGGCTCCCTGGGGTTTCTAGCGGGGATCTGGGCGGTCGCGCTGGCGGGCGCATCCCTTATCATATTGTCGCCCGGGCGCGTCGCGGTGCTTGCCATCGCGCTTTACCTTGCGCTTGGATGGGCCGGTGCCGTTTTGGGCGGGCCGCTTGTCAGCACCCTTTCGCCGCTCGGCTTCTGGCTGTTGGTCGCCGGTGGGCTGACCTATTCCGCCGGCGTCGTCTTCAATGTCTGGGGCAGCCTGCCGTTTCACAACACGATCTGGCACGTCTTCGTCCTTGTCGGCACGGTCTTTTGCTACGCCGCCATCGCGACCGAGGTGGCCCTAGCCGCTTGACGCGCACGTAACGCGGCGTCGGATGGCCAAACCGCGTCGATTTTGGCCTATTTTCCCGCCCCCATTGGGTCTATCTCTCCCCCCAAGAGAATTGCTTGGGTCCGCCCCGGCGTGTGACAGAGGGAGAACGTGAATGAAGGTCCTGGTGCCTGTAAAGCGCGTGATCGACTACAACGTGAAGGTTCGTGTGAAAGCGGACGGGTCCGGGGTCGATCTTGCCAACGTGAAGATGTCGATGAACCCCTTCGACGAGATTGCCGTGGAAGAGGCGATCCGCCTGAAGGAGGCCGGTAAAGCCGACGAGGTTGTCGCGGTTTCCATCGGTGTGAAGCAGAGCCAGGAAACGCTGCGTACGGCGCTTGCCATGGGGGCAGACCGCGCGATCCTCGTCGTTGCCGCCGATGACGTTCATACGGATATCGAGCCGTTGGCCGTCGCCAAAATCCTCAAGGCCGTGATCGACGAAGAACAGCCGGGCCTTGTCCTGGCGGGCAAGCAGGCCATCGACAACGACATGAACGCCACCGGTCAGATGCTGTCGGCGCTTCTGGGTTGGTCGCAAGGTACCTTCGCGTCGGAGGTTGATATCGAGGGTGACACCGCAAAGGTGACGCGCGAAGTTGATGGCGGTTTGCAGACCATCGAGGTGAAGATGCCCGCCATCATCACCGTGGACCTGCGCCTGAACGAGCCGCGCTATGCCTCCCTCCCCAACATCATGAAGGCGAAGAAAAAGCCGCTGGATGAGAAAACCGCTGCCGATTACGGCGTCGACGTCACCCCGCGCCTAGAAATCGTGACCACGTCCGAGCCAGAGGCGCGGGCCGCTGGTGTGAAAGTCGGCTCAGTCGACGAACTGCTGACGAAACTCAAAGACGAAGCGGGGGTGCTCTGATGGCTGTTCTTCTTCTTGCAGAAGTGAATTCCGGTGAACTGGCAATGGATGCGACCGCCAAGGCTGTGACGGCGGCCAAGCAATTGGGCGATGTGACGGTTCTGTGCGCAGGGGCCTCTGCCAAGGCCGCCGCCGATGAGGCTGCGACGATCGAGGGTGTGTCCAAGGTGCTCTGCGCCGAGGATGACAGTCTGGGCCATCGCCTGGCCGAACCGACCGCCGCGCTGATCGTGGGATTGGCCGGGGACTATTCCCACATCGTCGCCCCGGCCACGACGGACGCCAAGAACGTGATGCCGCGCGTGGCCGCCTTGCTCGACGTGATGGTGATCTCCGACGCCTCCGCCGTGGTCGATGCCGACACGTTCGAGCGTCCGATCTATGCCGGTAACGCGATCCAGACGGTGAAGTCCTCGGATGCCACGAAGGTCGTGACCTTCCGGACCTCCACCTTCGATGCGGCCCCGACGGGCGGCTCCGCCCCGGTGGAGATGATCGACGCCGCCGCAAATCCCGGCCTGTCGAGCTGGATCGAAGACAAGGTCGCGGCCTCGGACCGTCCCGAACTGACCTCCGCCGGCATCGTTGTCTCCGGTGGTCGCGGTGTTGGCTCGGAAGAGCAATTCGCGCTGATCGAGAACCTCGCCGACAAGCTGGGGGCCGCCGTTGGCGCATCCCGTGCAGCGGTCGATAGCGGATATGCCCCGAACGATTGGCAGGTGGGACAGACCGGGAAGGTCGTGGCCCCCGACCTGTACGTCGCCGTAGGCATCTCCGGTGCGATCCAGCACCTCGCCGGTATGAAGGATTCCAAGGTAATCGTCGCGATCAACAAGGACGAGGAAGCGCCGATCTTCCAGGTTGCCGATTACGGCCTGGTCGCGGACCTGTTCGACGCGGTGCCGGAATTGACCGAAAAACTCTGATCCGCGCCAAGCGATCCGATTTCAAAACGTCCCGTCCCGGTGATACGCGGCGGGGCGTTTTTCATTTGGCCTAGGGCGGCGACAGGTGGGTCAACAGGGCCTGCGCCGCGCGGTCATGCAGGTTGGGTCCGGGCAGCAGACGGGCCGCCGCCTCCTCCCTTGGGCCGAAGAACTTTCCGCGGGCGGTGACGCCTTGCTCCTCTTCATCCGGGGTTGTGATGGTAAGGGACGCGGCGCGGTCGGCGACCTTCCTCAACATGTCCGACGTCACGAATAGCGGGTCGATCGACAGATCCGCGCTTTCCGCCTCGTCCGGCGCGCGGTTGGACAGCCACAGAAGGTGCACCGGTGCGGCGATCCCGGCAATGATCTTGTGCATCCGCCCCACCCACGCGCTCTGAAGCTCCGTCTTAACGATTTCGAAGCGGTCCTGGGACGTGGTCGACAGATGCTTGAGGAGGTGGCGCGTGAAATGGAATTCCGTGAAATCCACCTGCGGGTAGATCGTTCGCAGCATCGGACTCGCCTTGAGGAACCGATCATTCCGGCGCGGATGAACCGAGTAGAAGCGGTTCGTCATATTGTGAACGCTGGTGACCTGAATCACGACCGCGTCGGCGGCTTCGAGCGCCGCGCCAATGGCAGGATCACTCGCCATCACATCCAGACCGGCATTGATCACGCCGAGATTCTGGACCGGCAGGGGCAATGCATCGGCAAGCTGGCTGGGGAACGGGGCATGGATGAAGCGGCCAAACGTCTCCGACCCGCCGATGCAGACCACGCTCGGGCCCTGCCCGATCGCCATCGGGCCGCGAAAGCGCAGGACCGATCCCGGCAAGGCGACAGGTTGATAGTCCAGGGGCATACGCCCCCGCTGCTCAAAACTCATTTCTCTTGCTCCGGTCTAAAAAAGACTCACCCATCGGCACCATGCGTGCGAAGACCTTTCCACTTTGCTAAGCCTCTGAATTTTCGAAATTTTGCAGACAATCTACGGGATTCGCCCGTGCCGATCGGACGCGGCGACGGCATTGTGCAGGTGCTTGTGCGCCTGCCCGCCCCGCGCGTAGTCTGCGCGCGAAACGGATGGTGGGCGAAAGGGCTGTGACCATGGGCATTGAAAGCATCGGGATCGTGGGCGCGGGCCAGATGGGCAACGGGATCGCCCATGTCTGCGCCCTCGCGGGCTACGATGTGATCATGTCCGATGTGAGCGAGGATGCTCTTTCTGCGGCCACGGCGTTGATCGACAAGAACCTGGAGCGGCAGGTCAGCCGGGAAAAGATCAGCCAATCCGACAAAGATGCCGCGATGGGGCGCATCCGCACGACGCTGACCCTGTCGGAGGTCGGCCCGACCGACCTGATCATCGAAGCCGCGACCGAGCGGGAGACTGTGAAGCAAGCCATTTTCGAAGATCTCCTGCCGCATCTGAAGCCCG
This sequence comes from Hasllibacter sp. MH4015, assembly GCF_020177575.1. Classification (NCBI taxonomy): domain Bacteria; kingdom Pseudomonadati; phylum Pseudomonadota; class Alphaproteobacteria; order Rhodobacterales; family Roseobacteraceae; genus Hasllibacter; species Hasllibacter sp. MH4015. The sequence continues at coordinate 3,673,119 of NZ_JAHTBK010000001.1, read as the reverse complement.
ACACGATCCTGACGTCCAACACCTCCTCGATCTCCATCACCCGCCTGGCCAGCCGCACCGACCGGCCGGAAAAGTTCATGGGCTTCCACTTCATGAACCCCGTCCCCGTGATGCAATTGGTGGAACTGATCCGCGGCATCGCGACGGATGAGCCGACTTTCAAGGCCTGCAAATCGGTTGTGGATGCCCTTGGAAAAACCGCCGCCACGGCGGAGGATTTTCCCGCCTTCATCGTCAACCGCATCCTGATGCCGATGATCAACGAGGCGGTCTATACGCTCTATGAAGGCGTGGGCAACGTCACGTCGATCGACATGGCGATGAAGCTTGGCACCAACCATCCCATGGGCCCGCTGGAACTGGCGGATTTCATCGGGTTGGATACGTGCCTTGCGATCATGAACGTGCTCCATGACGGGCTGGCGGACACCAAGTACCGCCCCTGCCCGCTCCTGACGAAATACGTGGAGGCCGGGTGGCTTGGCCGCAAATCGCAGCGTGGGTTCTATGATTATCGCGGCGAAGGCGACCCGGTCCCGACCCGCTAGGCGCCTGCGCTGACCAGGACGACCGTGTTGCCATCCGGGTCTGTGAGCCTTGCGATCTGCACGTCATCGCCCTGCTCGATCGGTCCCGGTGACAGGTCCCGTAAGCGTTCGCATTCCCTTGCAAGGTCTTGCACGATCAGGGTGAGTATCCCGGAACCCGCCGTGCTGGATTGCTCAAAAAGCTGAAGGACCGCACTCTCGCCGTGGTGCCATTCCAGCAAGCCCTCCATCGGTTCGCTGTCAAACTCCCGGCCGAACAGAGTCGTATACCAGTCGCGGCTCCGTCCGATATCGGTGCATTGCAGGTTCGCGGCGATGGTGATCAGGTCCAAGGAACGCTCCTATTGGTCTGGATCGTCCCTGAGCGACAGGGTGCGCTCGCGCAGCCACGCCATGAATTCCCGGGGCTTGCCGATCTTGTCCTGCCATTGATCCGGTGTGATCGGATTGCCGATGATCGGTGCCTGGGGCTTGTCGAAACTTTTCACCACCTCGTGGATCAACAGGCCCTGGCGCAGAACCGGGCTGATCCGGTTGGCGATCTGGTAGGCGCGGCTGTTCTGGCCGGTAAAAAAGCACGGAACGATCGTCGCGCCGGAATTGCGGATCATCTTGGCGGTAAAGACGTTCCACTCCCCCTCGATCGGTTGGCCCCACATCCGGTCCGAGGCCGCAACGGCGCCGGACGGGAACAGCGCGATCAGGCCATCCTTCTTGAGGTGCTCCATCGCCTGGGCGCGCATATCCAGCATCTTTTGCTGCGCATCGGGTTCGTGGAGGAACGGGACGGAGATCATGTACCCCGACGCGGCCTCATCGATCCCGGTCAGAAGCGCGCGGGTCAGGATACGGTAATCGTCGCGCCGCCGTCCGATCAGATCGGCCAGGATCATGCCGTCGACCAATCCATGGGGATGGTTTGCCACGAAGACGACGGGTCCTTCTGTGGGGATGCGGTCCAATTGCGCGTCCGGCGTCTGAAGGTCGATCCCCATCACCTTCATCGTCGCGGGCCAGAAGGCCTGCCCCTTGAATTCCCCCAAACCCTCGAACTGGTTGACGCGGCGAATGATCGTGACCTTTCCCGTCATCCACTCGATCGCCTTGATGGTGAAACGCACGAACGGGTTCGGGAACGAATTCGCATAGGTCAGGGACCGGCGATCATATTGGCCAGTCGGTCCCCCTACACGGGTCGGCGCAGGTGCCGAAATGTTACGAGACCCCAGATCCGTCACGTGCCCTCGTCTTTCACCATCGTCAGAGGTCATCTTATGGACCCCTCAGGTATCCTCGCCGAACTTGTCGGCAACCAGAGCTTCCAGCGCATCGGCGAGGCGAGCGGCCTCAGCCCCACTGGTTTCAACCTCAATAAAGGTTCCCATGGAAGCTGCCAACATCAAAAGGCCCATGATGGAATCCCCGGCGGCACTCAGCCCATCGCGCCGGACAATTGCGGTGGCGTCAAATTCTTCCACCACCTCCACGAACCGGGCAGACGCGCGGGCGTGCAGACCCTTGGTATTGACGATCTTCAATTCGCGGGTGACGGAGGTCTCGGTCATGTCTGGGATCTCCTGCTTAGTCGGGGGCGCCGTCGAAGCTGTTGATGTAGCGCCGTCCGGCTTCGGCCGCGCGGTTTACGGCCTCTTCCACCGGCAGGTTTCGGGATTTCACGAGCTTCACCAGCATCGGCAGGTTCATACCCGACAGGATCTTTCGATTGGCCGGTTGGCAGGCGAGCAATGATAGGTTGGAGGGGGAGCCGCCATACATATCCGTCACCACCACGACCCCCTGGCCCTGGTCCACCTGGTCGGCGGCATCGCAGATTTCGCGGGTCCGGGTGGAGCGGTCATCCTCCGCTCCGACACTGATGGAGATCATCGCGTCCTGCCGGCCGACCACGTGTTCGGTGGCGCGCTGCAATTCGAGGGCAAGGCCGCCGTGGGCGACGATCACGATACCGATCACGCTTGCTATGCCTCTCCACCCCTGGACGCGGCACTGGCCCCGTCTTCAGGGGCGCGCGCTTTGTCTCGGTCCACGTCTCGGTGCCTTTTTGACACTTGCCAGCCTGAGTCCGCAAGCCGTGCCGCGGTGATTTCGGTCAGGGCCACGGACCTGTGACGCCCCCCGGTACAGCCGAATGCGACCGTCAGGTGGCTTTTGCCCTCCTCCCGGAACGCGGGCAGCAGAAGCATCAGCATCGCCTCGATCTGATCGGTGAAGGCGTCGAACCGTGCATCCTCCGCGATATAGGCCCGGACACCGTCGTCCCGCCCGTCCTGTGCGCGCAGGTCCGGGTCCCAGTGCGGATTGCGGAGGAAGCGGCAGTCGAACACGAGATCCGCTCCCAGTGGCAGGCCCCGGCGGTATGAGAACGAGGTCAGCTGGATCACGAGGCGCGGCGCGCGATCCGGCGTGAAGAAGCGCCCGATCTCCGCCCTCGTGTCATGGGGGGTCCGGTTTGTCGTGTCGATTAGGACGCTGGCATGTCCGCGCAGGGGAGCCAGGATCTCGCGTTCCTGCGCGATCCCTTCTGCCGGATCGGCATCCGGGCTTAGCGGGTGTCGCCGACGTGTCTCCGAATAGCGCCGCTGTAAGGTGGCGGCTTCACAATCGACATAGATCAGATCCGTCGCGTAGGCCGGGTCGGCGGCGAGTTTTTCGTGGGCGCGGAGCAGATCCTCCGCTCCGAAATCACGGGTGCGCGGGTCGATGCCAAGCGCCAGGGGGCGGTCCGGCGGCGGCCCCTCCAACAGGCGCGGCAGAAGGCGCAGGGGCAGGTTGTCGATGGCCTCGAACCCCAGATCCTCCAGCGCGTTGATAACCGTGGTGCGTCCCGCACCGGACGGTCCGGTGACGAACACGACATGGGCGGGGGACGGGACGGCGTTCGGCATGGGGTCGAATGACCTCGGGTTTGGGGATCAGGGCACGGCCCGTCCGTGGCGCAGGGCGTGCAAAAGCGCTGCGGCCAGCGTCGGATGTCCCGCGCCAAGGATCAACTGCGCGCGGGCCGTCCCAAGGGTGACGAACCGTCGCGGCGGAAGGCGCTCGGGCTCCGCCCGTTCCAGGTCGACGGCGTAGGTGAGCCGCGCGGACGCGCAAAGCGGTCCGGCCTTCAGAAGCCCAATGCCCCGCGCTTCGATGAACGGCGGGGCCGTATCGGGACGGGAGATCTGGATCGTGTCCCCCGCGACCCGTGCGCGAATGCCATCGTCGGCGATCAGTTGCGCGCCCAGTACAAGCAATTGCAAAGCGAGGCTGGATTTGCCGGAGCCGCTTGGCCCGAGCATCAAGACGCTCTGCCCCGCAAGCGCAATGGCGGTGGCGTGGAGGTGAAGGCCCGTCGCGTCAGCGCCCTGCGCCCAGTGCTCCAACGGCTCGGGCGTGGGATCGGCCATGGCTCAGATCGGAAGGCCGACGACGAAGCGCGCACCCAGCGGCTCGGACGTCACATCCGCCTCGGTCGGGCGGATATTTTCCGCCCAGATCACGCCGCCATGAGCTTCGATGATCTGTTTGGAGATCGCGAGGCCGAGGCCGGAATGGTTGCCGAATTGCTGCACCGGACGCTCGGAATAGAAGCGGTTGAACACCTTGGTCAGCGCCTCTTCCGGGATGCCGGGGCCGGTATCCTCCACCACGATCAACACGCGGTTTTCACGCCGCCGGGTCCAGAGGCGGACGGCATCGCCGTCATCACAGAACGAAATCGCATTGCCGATCAGGTTGACGAAAACCTGCGCCAGGCGCCCTTCAAGGCCCGCGATGCGGATCTCATCCTCGGGCAGGTCGGTGATGAATTCCACGCCCTTCTTGGCCGCTTCCTCCGCGTGATAATGGGACAGGTTGCTGAGCGTGCGGACGAGGTTGAACTCTTCCTCCTCCTCCTTGACCAGCTCACTGTCCAGCCGTGAGGCGTTGGAGATGTCGCTGACCAACCGGTCCAGGCGCTGCACGTCGTGTTCGATCACCTCGATCAGGCGGGCGCGCTGTTCGTCGGTCTTGGCGAAGCCGAGTGTGCCCACCGCAGACCTGAGCGACGCGAGAGGATTCTTGATCTCGTGGCTGACATCGGCGGCGAATTGTTCGTTGCTGTCGATCCGGTCGTAGAGCGCGCCGACCATGCCACGGAGCGCACCGGACAACCGCCCGATTTCATCGGGACGACCGGTCAGATCGGGGATGCGCACGCGGGTGGGCGACATCTTGCGGGCATTCTTGTCGCGCCCGAGTTCGGCGGCGGCCGACAGGTCGGACAGCGGGTTGGCGATGGTGGAGGCCAGCACCAGCGACAGTCCGATGGACACGAGAAGCGCCACCGCGAACATCTGAAGCAATTGCTCCTGCTCCACCCGGGCGAGTTGGTCGATCTCCCCCGCCGCGGTCGTCACGACGATCACGCCCAGAACACCGCCCGGCCCCTCGATCGGCGTCGCCGCGGCATAGACGGACCCGGTCGTATCGCTGCCGCGTTGCAAGATCGTGGACCCGTCAAGGGCGGCGGCCACCAGGTCGACATGGGCCGCAGCACCGGTCGGCCCAACCTCGGCCGGGGCGTTGCCACCCATGATCGACGACAGGGCGGTCCACACGGAGTTGAGGAAATCGGTGATCAGGAGCGTCTCACCCGGCTGCGCCTGCAATCCGCGCACCGGGCGCGCGGCACTGCGGGCGATATCCTGGGTCGAGGTGACGACGGAGCCGTCGGCGGCGAACACGAACACGTCGACGCCATCGGTCAGGCCGATCCGCGACAGGACGGCCTCGGCGTCGATCCCGTCGCCCGTGGTCAGGTTCGCGGGGGCCGAGGCGGGCAAATTCGCCTCGAACACGTCGGCCATCAGCTGCGCCTCGACCGCCAGGGCGCGTTCGCGCTGCACTGTCAGCCCGTCGCGAAACTGGTTCATCAGCAAGAAGCCGACCCCGAGGATCAGGATCGCCAGCAGGTTGAACAGAATGATTTTGCGCGCAAGCGGCGAGGAATTGAGCGAGATGAACGAGCGGCGCGCACGGGCGGCCCGCAACTCGCTTTCGACACTCGCCTGGGGGCGGTCCCAATCTTCACCCAGCACAATATCCGCCCGCTCGGTCGCGCGGCGGTTGGTCATCGACAGGTCAGCCGGCACGGGCGCGCCCCTTATTCTTCGTTGTAGCGGTAGCCGATGCCATAGAGCGTCTCGATCGCCGAGAACTCATCATCCACGGAGCGCATCTTCTTGCGCAGGCGCTTGATGTGGCTGTCGATGGTCCGGTCGTCGACATAGACCTGCTCGTCATAGGCGACATCCATCAGCTGATCGCGAGACTTCACGAAACCGGGCCGTTGTGCCAGCGCCTGCAACAGCAGGAATTCGGTCACGGTGAGGGTCACGTCGCGGCCCTTCCACGTCACCGCGTGGCGCAGCGGATCCATCCGCAGATCGCCGCGGTCCAGAACCGTGCTTTCCTCGGGCGCGCCGGCGGCGTCGGAGGCGATCGCGTCCTGACGGCGCAGGATTGACCGGATACGCTCCACGAGCAGGCGCTGCGAGAACGGCTTGCGCACGTAATCGTCGGCGCCCATGCGCAGGCCCATCAGCTCGTCGATCTCGTCATCCTTGGACGTCAGGAAGATCACCGGCATCTGCGACTTGGTGCGCAGACGCTGCAACAGGTCCATCCCGTCCATGCGCGGCATCTTGATGTCGAAGACACCCAGATCCGGCAATTTGCGATTGAAGGCATCCAGGGCCGATTGCCCGTCATTGTAGGTCTCGACGTCAAAACCCTCTGCCTCAAGAGTCATTGATACGGACGTCAGGATATTCCTGTCGTCATCGACAAGTGCGATACGCGCCATCGGTCATGTCCTCGATTACTGCTCGGTACATTATATTTTTCCGGCAGCTTCAGGTTTTCACGGCAGAGAATCAATCAAAATAAGCGATTGCACCCCGCTGACCCGGACAAGTGTGGCGGATTTGCGTTAACGAGCCGTTGAATAGTGGCAAAATTCGGGCACCTGCCCAACGCAATGGCTGCAAACGCGGATAATCACTGCGCGAAACAAAATTTCGCGGTGGTTGCGCTAATGGTTGCGCTAACTGTGCGGTCCCGTCCTGTTCAGTCTCAAAATCGTCATGTTATAGCGGTGCTACGACGCGGCGGATCTTGCCGCGTCGCGCATTCAGACCAAGGGCGCAATCGCCCATCAGGAGCAACGGACATGACCCAAGGACGCGTGAACCCCGCACACACGCTCGATCAACACGGCATCACGGGGCTCGGGTCGGTCTATTACAACCTTCTGGAACCCGCGCTGATGGAAGCGGCGGTCAAGCGTGGCGAGGGGCGGATCGGCAAGGGTGGCACCTTCCTTGTCTCCACTGGTCAGTTCACGGGACGCTCACCCAACGACAAGTTCGTCGTGCGCACTCCGGATGTCGAAGACAAGATCTGGTGGGACAACAACGCGCCCATGGCACCCGATGCCTTCGATCGGCTGCATGCCGACATGCTCGACCACATGAAGGGCGGTGATTACTTCGTTCAGGACCTCTTCGGCGGGGCCGATCCGGAACACCGCCTTGATGTTCGCGTGGTCAGTGAGCTTGCCTGGCACAACCTCTTCATCCGCCACCTCCTGCGCCGCCCCGATTCGGACGAGCTGGCGGAATTCATCCCCGAATTCACGATCATCAATTGCCCGAGCTTCAAGGCCGACCCGGCGCGTCACGGCACCAATTCGGAGACCGTCATCGCGCTGAATTTCGAACGTAAGCTGATCCTGATCGGCAACACGGAATATGCCGGAGAGAACAAGAAATCGGTCTTCACCCTGCTCAACTACATCCTGCCCGAAAAGGGTGTGATGGCGATGCATTGTTCGGCCAACCACGCCATTGGCGATCCGGAAGACGCCGCCGTCTTCTTCGGCCTGTCGGGCACCGGCAAGACGACCCTGTCCGCCGATCCCGGCCGCACGTTGATCGGCGACGATGAGCATGGCTGGTCCGACACCGGCACGTTCAACTTCGAAGGCGGCTGCTACGCCAAGACAATCAATCTGCGGGAGGAAGCGGAGCCGGAGATCTTCGCGACCACGTCCAAATTCTCCACCGTGATCGAGAACATGGTCTATGACGACGATACGTTGGAGCTGGATTTCGACGATGACAGCCTGACGGCCAACACGCGCTGCGCCTATCCGCTCGACATGATCTCGAACGCCAGTGCGACGGGTCTTGGCGGGCATCCCAAGAACATCGTAATGCTCACCTGCGATGCCTTCGGCGTTCTGCCCCCGATTGCACGCCTGACGCCAGCGCAGGCGATGTACCACTTCCTGAGTGGCTTCACCGCCAAGGTCGCCGGCACAGAACGGGGCGTGACCGAACCGACGCCGACCTTTTCCACATGCTTCGGCGCGCCGTTTATGCCGCGTCGTCCGGAGGTCTATGGCGACCTCCTGCGCGAGAAGATCAGCGAACACGGCGCCACCTGCTGGCTCGTCAACACCGGATGGACCGGCGGGGCGTACGGCACAGGCTCACGGATGCCGATCCGCGCCACCCGCGCGCTGCTGACCGCCGCACTGGACGGCACGCTGAACCGCGGCAAGTTCCGCAAGGATCCGCATTTCGGCTTCGAGGTTCCCACCACCTGCCCCGGCTGTGACGACGATCTGCTCGACCCGCGCGAAACCTGGGCCGATGGCAGCGCCTATGACCGTCAGGCGCAGAAGCTGGTGCAGATGTTCGCAGACAATTTCGCGCAATACGTCGCCCATATCGACGAGGATGTGCGCGCCGCCGCGATCTAGGCGGTCGGGATTTCCACACGTTGCGCTTCGGGGGCTGGCCATTACCTATGGGTCAGCCCTTGATGATGGAGGTTCCATGTTCGCGCGCGCGATCCTTGTCCTGTTCGCCCTGTCCCTGCCCGCCACGGCACAGGATGCCGCCCTGAGGGTCGGGGACGGGATCGAGACCCTCCTTTACGGCGTCTATTGCGCGCAGGAGCCGATCCGCGAAGATCCGGCGCCGGAGACGGCGAATGGCACCATCAACATCGTTCCATCGATCCCCGATTTCCAGTTCCGCAGCAAGATCGTGCCCGCCGAGATCGGGATCGGCTTCGGCGTCGTGTCCTCCGCCCCCCTTGGCGTCGACCACGGGGCCGTGACGGTCACTGTCACCCATCCCCCCTTCCCCGGATCGGGGGTGGAGGTCGAACGCTGGCAGACCGATATCGGCAGCGGCCCCAACCTGACCGGGTTCAGCTTCGATCACGACCACGAGCTTGTGTTGGGGGAATGGACGTTTCACGCCGTCACCGAATCGGGCGAGGAATTGTTCTTCATCGCGTTCGAGGTTGTCGCCCCCGACCTGATGCCGCAGGTGATGGACACCTGCTTCGATTCCTTCGTGTCCTGAGCGCGGCCCACGTCAAACGTTTTGTAACCTCGCGCGGCTATCACCCCGTCGAACCGGATAGGGGGGACGCGATGAAGCGCGTTATTTTGCATGTGGGTCTGGGCAAGACCGGAACGCGAACGATCCAGACGACGCTTGCGCAAGACCGCGCCCTCTTGCCCGCGCTCGGGCTGGCCTATCCGGGAAACAAGGTCGCCCATCACGACCTTCTGGCGATGGCCCACGCGGCCGGCCCGGCGCATTTCTGGTTTCGAAAACGCGGCATCGGGCCGACACAGGCCGCCCTTGCCTGCCAGCGCATGATCGACACGATCGAGGGGGAAATGGCGCGCGACACGCCGACCATCCTGTTGTCGAGCGAGTATTTCCAGGCCCTGCGCCCAGACGCACTTGCGGCGCTCGACACGCTGTTCGCGGGCCATGGATACAGGCTGGAGACGCTGTGCTACGTGAGGGAGCCGTTCGGCCACCTTGCCTCCCGCTACCAGCAGGCGGTGAAGATGAGCCACCGGCGACTGGCCGACCTTTTCGCGCAACCCTACCAGCCTTGGGCAAAGCGGCATCTGTCTTCGGCGCTGAAGGCATTGGGCCGCGACCGGGTCCATGTCCGACGCATGGAACGCGCGCAGCGTGGCCTGACCCGCGACGTCTTGGCCGTGGCCGGGGTCACGCCGCCGCCCGACATGTTGCACGATCAGCGTGAGAATACCGGCCTCTGCCGGGATGCGGTCTACCTTCTGGACGCCCTGAACGGGGCCGATGGGCCGGATCGTCCCCTGAAGACGCGACACTACGCGACGATTGCCGCAATGCAGGGGGAGAAGTTCACGCTTCCCCCTTGCGTGGCGGAGGCGCTGACACCCCCGATCCGGTCGGAAAAGATCTGGCTGAACCGAACTTTCGGGATACGCTATCCGATGCCCGACCTCTCCCAGGGGTCGAGCCTGGATCAATGCCGCGCCGACGCCATGGCGGCGCTCGATAGCCTCACCCGAACAGGCCGCGTCGGATCAGGCTGGCCCCTGCAAGCACAAGCACGATCAGCGTAATCTTGCGGAACCGGTCCTGGTCCAACCTGTCGCCCAACCAGTATCCCACTTTCATCCCGAGGAAGACCGGCAGCAGAAGTGCCGCGGAAAACGTTGCGGTGGTCCACGTCAGAAGCCCGGAATTCAGGTGCCCCGCAAACAGGCTGATCGCGCCCAACGAATAAACGATCCCCTGCACCAGCATCTGCCGCGCCTTGGGCGTGTCGAGCGCCAGAAGATACAGGACCGTCGGCGCGCCCCACGATCCGGTCAGCCCGCCAAGAACACCCGCCAATCCGCCCACGCCCCATTCCGCGACCCGCCTGCGGTGTGGTGGAATGGTGAAACGCAGACCGCTCAACTGCACAAGTGATATGGCCAGAACCGGAATGCCGAGGGCGAGATAAAGCGCCTTGATCGGGATCAGCGTCACAACCTGCGTCACCAGAAGGATCACCACGCAGACAATGAGAATGTAGCGCCAGAAGTCGCGCACGCCGTCCGCGATCTCCGCCCGGCTGTGGCGCAGAACCTGGAACACGTTGGAAAACACCGCCGGAAGGATCACGCCCGCGACCGCAAGCAGCGGATCAAGGAACAGCGACAGACCCGTCACCACGATCAGCGGCAGGCCGAATCCGGTGATCCCCTTCACAAGCCCCGCCCCGAAGGAGATTGCCAGCGCCGCCAGAAAGGCCCAGACCGGCATCAGGGACAGGACATCGTTGATCATACCCTCTTCCTAATCGCTCTCCGATGAGGCTGCACCTCCAATCCGACGCGACATTTTTGTGCGTGATTTGACGCAGCGCAGCATTTTTGTTGCGCTGCACCTGCAAACGCCCTACCTCTCCGGTGACGCCATTGAGACCCAGATAAGACGCAAGCCGCACAAGGATGCTACGATGCCCCGTGATGCCCATGTTTCGCCCAAGACCGACGTGATTCTTCCCGACCTCCTTGCCCTGACCGGCGCCGCCGTCGCCCCTGCCACGGCTCTGCTGGACGTGGCGAAGTCCCGGCTGAAGGACACGTTGAGCGAAGACGGCCGCGTCTCTGCCAAGCTGATCGAGGAAAACCAGACCGCCGCCCACGGGCTTGCCTGGCTCGCCACCTATGTGGAGGCCCTTCGGGAAATGCACGGATGGGCGGAACGCCTGAACGCCGATGGCAAATTCGGCGAGGTGGAGCAGCTGATCCTGCAAATCGCATTCGGCGAATACCTCTGGCAGATGTATGGCGGCCTGCCGATGAACCAAGGGGAGATTCTGCGCCCGCAGGATATGGGCCTGACCCAGGACGACCAGCGCGCGATGATGGATGATGCCGTCATGACGCTGACACAGTCCGGCAACACGCAAGCCGCACGCACCCGTCTGGTGGAGCTGATGCAGGAACGCGCGGCGGAGATCACCGTGGGCGCAACCGGCCTTGATGATGAGTTGGAGATGATCCGGGAGCAATTCCGGCGCTATGCGGTCGACCGCGTGATCCCCGACGCCCACGACTGGCACCTCAAGGACGAACTGATCCCGATGGAGATCATCGAGGAGCTGGCCGAGATGGGCGTTTTCGGCCTGACCATCCCCGAAGAACATGGCGGCTTCGGCCTGTCGAAAGCATCCATGTGCGTCGTCTCCGAAGAACTCTCGCGCGGCTATATCGGCGTGGGTTCCCTTGGCACCCGGTCCGAGATCGCCGCCGAGTTGATCCTTGCCGGGGGCACCGAGGAGCAGAAGGCCAAATGGCTGCCCGGCCTCGCCTCGGGTGAAATCCTGCCCACCGCCGTCTTCACCGAGCCCAATACCGGCTCCGACCTCGGATCGCTGCGGACCAAAGCCGTTAAGGATGACAACGGCGACTGGGTTCTGAACGGGAACAAGACATGGATCACCCACGCCGCCCGCACACACGTAATGACCGTCCTCGCCCGCACCGTGCCGGACACGGACGACTACAAGGGCCTCAGCATGTTTTTGGCAGAGAAAACGCCGGGAACCGACGAAGCACCGTGGCAGGACGCAGGGATCAGCGGCGGTGAGATCGAGGTCCTCGGCTATCGCGGCATGAAGGAATACACGGTCAATTTCGACGATTTCAAAGTAAAGGGCGAAAACCTTCTGGGCGGCGAAGAGGGGCAGGGCTTCAAGCAGCTGATGCAGACCTTCGAAAGCGCCCGTATCCAGACCGCCGCGCGGGCCATCGGTGTGGCGCAATCCGCCCTCGATGCCGGGATGCAATACGCCCAGGATCGCAAGCAATTCGGCAAGGCGCTGATCAACTTCCCCCGCGTCTCCGGCAAGCTTGCCATGATGGCGGTGGAGATCATGGTGGCCCGCCAACTCACCTATTTCTCGGCCCGCGAGAAGGACAATGACCGCCGCTGCGACCTCGAGGCCGGGATGGCCAAACTGCTGGGTGCCCGCGTGGCGTGGGCCGCGGCGGACAACGCCCTGCAAATCCACGGCGGCAACGGCTTCGCGCTGGAATACGGCATTTCCCGCATTCTGTGTGACGCCCGCATCCTGAACATCTTTGAGGGCGCGGCAGAGATTCAGGCGCAGGTGATTGCACGTCGATTGCTGGCCTGACGCGCTTGAACATCGTCGGCTGAACCCTAAGTCGAAAGTGAACGGAACAGTTTACTTGCGGTGGTCGGAGCCAACATGCCCAACAACGTCTTCCTGACCGGTGTCACCGGCTTCATCGCCAAACGCATCGCGCTTGACCTGTTGGAGGCCGGGCACAGCGTCACCGGCTCCCTCCGCAAGATGGCGCGCGCGGACGAGGTGCGCGATGCGATCCGGCCTCACCTGACTGATCCGTCCCGGCTCGACCGGCTGTCCTTCACCGAATTGGACCTGACCGCGGATAAGGGATGGGCGGAGGCGCTGAAAGGCCACGACGTGCTGATGCACACCGCCTCCCCCTTTCCGATGGCGCAGCCCAAGAACGAAGAAGACGTGATCCGCCCCGCCGTCGAAGGCACCCTTCGCGCGATGAAGGCGGCCCACGGGGCGGGTGTGACCCGCGTGATCTTGACCTCGTCCGTCGTGGCGATCGAGGCCAATGATACGCCCGATCCCAAGACTCCCGCTGATTGGACCGATCCCAACCATCCGCGCGCATCGGCCTATTACAAATCCAAGACGCTGGCCGAACAGGCGGCCTGGGGCTTCGTGGACAAACATCCGCAGATGCAGCTGACCACAATCAACCCGTCCCTCGTCCTCGGCATGCCGCTGGACGCGCATTACGGCACCTCGCTCAGCCTGATCGAGCGGATCATGGGCGGGAAGGATCCGGCCGTGCCGAATATCGGCTTCGGGGTGGTGGATGTGGCCGACATCTCCGCCATGCATATCGCCGCGTTGGACCGGCCCGAGAGCATTGGCAACCGCTACATCGGCTCGGCTGGGTCCATCACCATGCCGCAGATCGCGCGGCATCTGGCCGACAGCTATCCGGGCCGCAAGATCTCCACCCGGCAGGCACCGGGCTGGCTGTTGCGCGTCTTGGCGCTCTTCGATCCGGCGGTGAAGGGAATCCTTCCGCAAATCGGATACACGCCGCAATTCGACACCTCCGCGACCACGGCGGATCTGGGCATCACGTTCGCCCCCGTGGGCGAGGCGATCGACGCCGCGGCGGCCGCAATCGACGCGGCGTGATGCGCGTCTTCATCGCCTTGCCGATTGCGGGCGATGCCGTGACGGCCCTACTCCGCATCCAATCGACGCTCCCGACCGGCAAACCGGTGCCGGAGGATAATCTGCACCTGACCCTCGCGTTTCTGGGTGACGTCCCCGCGCCGATGGTTGAGGTGCTGCACGATGTCCTGTCGGCCACTCGACTGCTCCGTCCCGAGATCACCTTCGACGGCTTGGATACATTCGCGGAGATGGAGCGCGGGCTCGTCTTCGCTGCCGTGCGCCCGACCGACACCTTGTCCGCGTTGCAAGCGAAGGTGGCACAGGCCGCGCGCCAATCGGGGGCCGATCTGCCCCGGCGAAAATTCCGCCCCCATGTCACCTTGATGCGGTCCAATGCGCAGCCCAAGGGCCCGGCGCGCGACCGCCTTGCCGCCGCGATGGCCCGTCCCCTCGACGTGCCGTCCTTCAGCCCTTACAGCGTGGAGCTCTATCAATCTCATCTGAGCGCCACCGGCGCGCGGCACGAGGTTCTGGCAAGCTATCCCCTTTCCTGAGACGCACGGCGCGCAAGCGCATCCACCAGCCTTTGGCGCGCAACGGGCAAGGGCCGGTCCCCCAGTGACGCGGCCAGGTGGGTCCGAAGGAAATGGCCCGTGACGCCAAGTCCCTCCACCACGCCCGGCAGGTCGGAACGTTCGCCCCTGAGCACGGGCGGTAAGGGTAACAATCGATCCGCCCATTCGCCTGCGGACCCCCGTGACACGGCACGGCCCGTGCGGGGCGAGATATAGGCCAGATCCTCCGTCGATCCGGTCGCCGCGCAGCTCGACAGATCAAGGCCGAAGCCCATGTCCGTCAGCAGCGCCATTTCCCAGCCCAGATAGGCCGCCGCCCAACGATCTGCCCCAAGATTGTCCAGAACGGCCAAGGTGCGCGCATAAAGGGCCGGATAGGCCGCGCGTTCAGGCAGAGCGAAGGACAGCAGCGCGCAGATAGCACTCAAGCCCGCAAGCGCGATCCTGTCGCCCATCACCTCCGCCGCGCGGCCCTGCTTCAGCTCCACCGTGTAACTGCCGATGTGATCGGACAGACGCGCGCGCCAGGTGGCGTCCAATTGCGCGCCCGCCTGCAAAAGCGGTGCCATCTTGCGAGAGGCCCCGCCCCGCACCACGCCGAGATGCCGGCCATGGCTCTCCGTGAACAGCTCGATGATGGCCGAGGTTTCCCCGTGCCTGCGCATTGCCAGAAGTATGCCGTCCGCCCGCCAATCCATGCCCCCTTATCGCGGCACGCGGCCCACAGCGCACGGGAAAACGCTTTCAGGCCTGTGGAAAACTCCATCGAGCCGTGGCATTTTCCGCGCCATGTTTCCCGCCCTACCGCCCTCGGCCCGTTGGACGGCCGCGATCATCGCCCTTGTCGCCGCAGGCTCCGTGGCCGCGATGTTTGTCTACAACATGGACACCGGACGCTACGGCGATCCGGTGGCGACGGCTTGGGGCATGGGCCGGTTCTTCACGATCCTCACCAACATCCTCGTCGCCGTGACATTCACCGCCGCGGCGTTGCGCCGGGACGGGATCGGGGCGCCTTGGGTCTCTGCCCTGACGCTTGCCATGGTACTGGTGGGTGGCGTTTACCACACGCTCCTGTCGGGCATCACGGAGTTTGAGGGGTTGGGCGCGTGGGCCGATCAGGGCCTGCATACCGTCGTACCGATCGCCTGCGTGCTGTGGTGGATCGCCTTCGCACCGAAGCGGCACCTTCAGTACCGCGATCTGCCCATGTTCATCATGTGGCCCTGTGTTTACGTGGCCTATGCGCTGGCGCGGGGCGATGCCGACGGAACCTATCCCTACCCGTTCATGGACCTGTCCGACAAAGGCGCCCTGGCCGTGGCAACGAACCTTGCGGGACTTGTGCTCGTATTGCTTCTGGGTGGGGTCCTCATGGTGATGGCCGGGCGCTACGCCGATCGCTGAGGTCTATTCCAGCCCCACCTCGTCGAGCAGATGCCGCCCCTCGCGATCCTCCACCTCGATCACCCACAGGTCGGGATCAAAGCCGCGCTGCCGGGCGATGGCCGCGTCGACCTCCGCCTCGGGTCCGCTTGCCAGTTCCATCCATTCCCGCGCGCCGCTCATCGGGTCATAGGACCGCTGGTAGAGCGTGGCGCTGCCGTCAAGCGGCGATTGCTTGACCAGGACCGCCCCCGCCGTCGCATCGCCGCGCGCGACCACATAGACGGGAATATCCGCCAGCCTGAGCCGCGCAAGATAAGCCGCCACCCAGAAATCCGCGGTCAATCTGGCCATGGCTGTGTCTCACCCACGCGCAGAGGCTTTTGCGCATCCGTCACGCATTGCCGTCCTTGAAATCCAGCCCCATTTCCGAATACCGCTCCGCCTCATCCAGCCAGCCGGGGCGCACCTTCACTTGCAGGAACAGGTGGACGGGATAGCCGAGGAATTCCGCAATCTCTTCGCGTGCGGCCTTGGAGACGGCCTTGATCGTCTCGCCCCCCTTGCCAAGGATGATCCCCTTATGCCCGTCGCGGGCGACATAGATGATCTGGTCGATCTTGGCGGACCCGTCCTTGCGCGCCTCCCACCCCTCGGTTTCCACCGTCAGCTGATAGGGCAGTTCCTGATGCAGGCGCAGGGTCAGCTTCTCTCGCGTCATCTCGGCGGCGATCATGCGCAGGGGCAGATCCGCGATCTGATCCTCGGGGTAAAACCAGGGCCCCTCCGGCACCGTCTCCGCCAACCACTTCCGCAGGTCATCGACGCCGTATCCCTTCTCCGCCGAAATCAGGTACGTGTTCTCGAACCCGAACGCCGCGTTCATGTCTTCGGTCAGCTTCAGCAGCACCGGCGCCTCCACCCGGTCAATCTTGTTGATCGCCAGCGCCACTTTGCGCCCGTCCGTCCGGTCCCTCAGCCCGTCCAGGATCGCCTGCACGCCTTCGGTCAGCCCGCGATGCGCCTCGATCAGCAGGACGACCACATCGGCATCCGCCGCACCCGTCCACGCCGCCGCCACCATCGCCCGGTCCAGCCGCCTGCGCGGTCGGAACAGGCCCGGCGTATCGACGAAGATCAGTTGGCTGTCGCCTTCCATCGCCACGCCGCGAATGCGCGCCCGCGTGGTCTGCACCTTATGCGTCACGATGGAGACCTTGGCCCCCACCATACGGTTCAGAAGCGTGGACTTGCCCGCGTTGGGCTCTCCGATCAGGGCGATGAAACCGGCGCGTTTGGGCATTCGTGGGATCCTGCGACAAGGGGTTGCGGCGGGGCATAGCCGGATTTGCCACCGGGCGGTAGGGGGCGGTGCCTATCCCAGCCGGGTCAGCAGATCCCGCGCGGCTTCCTGCTCGGCCTGGCGCTTGGCCTTCGCCTCCGCCTCCGCCGTCTCCCCGGTATCGAGGCTCACGCGAATGCGGAAGACTGGGGCGTGGTCCGGTCCGGTACGCGACACTTCCTCGTATCGCGGCGGGGCCATGCGCCGTGCCTGAGCCCATTCCTGCAACGCGGTCTTCGCGTCGCGGGCATCTTCCTCCACCGACACGATCCTCTCCCCCCACAGCCGCAGGACCAGATCGCGCGCTGCAACGAACCCGGCATCCAGGTAGACGGCGGCAATCACCGCCTCCATCGCGTCGCCAAGCAGCGCGACACGCCGCCGTCCGCCCGCGCTCATCTCCGACTTGCCCAGGCGCATCGCCGCGCCCAGGTCGATCTGCCGGGCCACGTCGGCACAGGTCTCCTTGCGCACCAACGCGTTGAAGCGCGGCGCAAGCTGGCCTTCGCTGGCCCGTTCATCGGCGGCCAGCACCGCCTCCGCCATCACCAGGCCCAGAACCCGGTCGCCCAGGAATTCCAGCCGCTGGTTGTCCCCCCGCGTGGGCGAGGACAGCGAGGAATGCGTCAGCGCGCGCGACAGAAGCGCGGGGTCGTCAAAGTGATGCCCCAACCGCTCCATGAAGGCCGTCATCTCCCGTGAGGGCTTCACTCGATCGCCCGGAAAAAGCGATCCGAACGCCAGGTCCAGAAATAGACCATGCGCCGCCCGGCGGAGGAGAAGATCACCCGGTCCGCACGGCCCAGAAGGTTCTCGAACGGCACGAACCCGACGCCGCCGATGCTCTGCGGGAACCGCGAGTCGATGGAATTGTCCCGGTTGTCGCCCATGACGAAGAAATGGCCCTCCGGCACGACGAATTCCGGCGTGTTGTCACCGCGCGATCCGTCCTGGATGTTCAGGACCGAATGGGTGACGCCCCCCGGCAATTCCTCGGTCGCGCGGTCCTTGGAACAGATTGCCCCCTCGCCCACAGGCGCATTGGTGCAGCGCGGGATGTGACCCTGCGGGCCCTGCGGTTCCACCACCTCCTCAAACGGGGCTTCCGGGGTCAGGCGCACCGGCTCTCCATTCAGGTGCAGCACGCCGTCGATCACCTGCACCCGATCGCCCGGAAGGCCGATGACGCGCTTGATAAAGTCGGTGCCGTTCGTGGGATGACGGAAGACGACCACATCACCGCGCTCGGGCTCCGAGCCGAAAATGCGCCCCTCGAACGGGCACATGGAAAACGGGCAGGAATGGCGCGAATAGCCATAGGCCATCTTGTTGACGAACAGAAAATCCCCGATCAGCAGCGTGTCCTTCATGGACCCGGACGGGATCCAGAACGGCTGAAAGAACAGCGTGCGGAAGATGCCCGCGATCAGAAGCGCCCAGAAAACGGTCTTCACCGTCTCCATCACACCGCCTTCGGATTTTGCCATTTGGCCGCCCTTTCCTGCCTTTGGGTCTTTTGGTCCCGCGGTTCTTGCCTGCGCCATGGGGCAAGTCAAGCAAGCAGCCTGCGCGCGGGTTTCAATTCCGCGACACTGGCGGGAAAAGCGCCTACGGGATGGCGGGAGGGGCGAGGCCGCATGGCCAGCGTCTCCCCCATCGCTCAACTCATGCGCCGGGGCGGGCGGCGCTTTATGACCGGGCGCAGCTCCTCTTCCTCCGCAGGCAGCGCCTCGATGACCACCATGGCCTGCGCCCAAGGGTGATCGTCGGTCAGCGTCACGTGGATCAGGGCGGTGTAGCCGTCGGGCGTCATCTGTTCCAAACGCTCCCGCGCCCACCCCGTGACTTCCATCACCGGCTGGCCGGTCGGCAGGTTGCGCACCGCCATGTCCTTCCACGCGATGCCCATCCGCAAGCCGGTGCCAAGCGCCTTCGAACAGGCTTCCTTCGCTGCCCACCGTTTCGCGTAAACCGCCGCGGGGTCCTTCATCCGCTCCGCGCGGCGCTGCTCCAGATCGGTAAAGACCCGGTGACGAAACCGATCCCCGAACCGGTCCAGCGCGCGCTGAATCCGTTCGATATTCGCAAGGTCCGTTCCGATCCCAAGGATCATTCCGCGCCCCGCCAAGCCAGAAGGCGCAGGCCCGCAAGGGCGAACAGGACGGCTGTCACCCCATCAATCCACCGCCGGAACCGGCGGTAGGTCGACCGAACCGGCGGCAAAGCAAACGCGAAGGCATAAGCGGCATAAATCCCGAACCCCATCGCCGCGCAGGCCACGACGATGCCCCATCCCGGTGCCGTGCCGTCTGTGCTCAGCGCAAGGGCCGCGATCCAGGCCAAGGCGGCCTTGGGATTGCCAAGGTTGAGGATCAGTCCACGGCGGAACGCACGGCCCTCTGCCACTGTGTCCGGTGCCGTGTCCTTCCGAAACGCCGTACGCCCGGTGACCCAAGCGAGGTACAGAAGGTAGGATGCCCCGATCAGCTTGAAGATCGTCAGAAAGACCGGGCTTTGCGCAACCAGCGCGCCGAAGCCAAGGCCAACTGCCAAGCCCCACGAAGCAAGGCCCAGCGCCAGCCCCGCCCCCATCATCAGCCCCGCCGAACGACCCAATGCCATCGCCGTTCCCGCAACCGCCAACGTCGCGGGCCCTGGAGAGCCTGCCGCCACAAGAAACGTGCCAAGCGCCGTCAAGACACCCAGATCCATCATCGCAGGCTGACCGTGCCGGTGGCCTGGTTGACGGCGAAGGTCACCGGCCGCGTTCCACTGCCATCGGCAAAGGCAATGGGCACCGTGATGACCAGCCCCGCCGACGCATCGTAGACCGCCGTGGCCTGCGCCACGAAGGCTTGCCCGAAATAGCGGAATTCCGTGCCGGCATAGATTGCCGTGCAAGTGCGATAACTATCCGATCCGGGCGCGTTGGGATGCAGGATGCCCAGGGCCGCGCCCGATGCGACGTTGGGATCAATGAACATCTCGAAGATGCGGATCGCGCCATTGGCGAAGGTGCGGCTGTTCTCCTCCCACGGCTCCGTGATGGTGAGGGGGGTGAATTCGGGACCGCAGGGCGCGGCGACGAAGGCCGTGGCGGGGGTGGTGAACAAAAGGCCAAGGGCTAGGGTTGCAAACAGGGAACGCATCAAATTTCTCCGGCGTGTCGGGGCAATAATGGGGACAGCCTGTCCGATTGCCCCCGTCCGCGCAACGGGCAAGACGCTTCAGCTTCGCGCCGCATCCATCCGCTGCCGCATCCCCGCAATCGCGGCCTCCAACCCCACGAACAGCGCCTCTCCCATCAGGAAATGGCCGATATTCAGCTCCCGCACCTCCGGCAGTGCTGCAATCGGGGCGACCGTGTCATAGTTCAGCCCGTGGCCCACATGGACCTCCAGCCCGAGGTCATGGCCTCGCTTCACGCCATCCACGATCCGCGCCAGTTCCGCATTGCGGGCCTCCGCGTTCCCCTCGCTGTCGAAATCGGTGTAGGCGCCTGAGTGGATCTCGATCACCGGCGCACCGATCCGCGCCGCCGCCTCGATCTGCGCGCGGTCGGCGGCGATGAATAGCGACACCCGGATGCCCGCGTCGCCGAGCGGCCCGATGAAATGGCTCAGCCGGTTCTGATCGCCCGCCACTTCCAGCCCGCCCTCCGTCGTCCGCTCCTCCCGCTTCTCGGGCACGATGCACGCGGCATGGGGCAGATGGCCAAGCGCAATCCGCTGCATCTCATCCGTCGCGGCCATCTCGAAATTCAGCGGGATGGTGATGGCCTCCATGATCGCCGCGATGTCGGCGTCTCGGATGTGGCGGCGGTCTTCGCGCAGATGCGCCGTGATCCCGTCCGCCCCCGCCCGCTCCGCCAGAACGGCGGCGCGCACCGGATCGGGCGTCGCACCGCCCCGCGCGTTCCTGAGCGTTGCCACATGGTCGATATTTACACCCAGCCGCAGCTTTTCCATCTCTCTCACTCCGCCGCATCCGCTTGTTTGCGGAGCTTTTCCATCTTCTTTCGCAACCGCGCCGCGCGGCTTTTCTGGTAGGCCCGGATCACGGGGACCGACAGGTAATAGCACACGATCCCGCAGACCAGGCCGGGGATGATCCCGCCCACGGTCCACGGCCACACGACCGTATCCCAGAAGATCTCCAACTCGCGCCAATGGGCGACCTCGTCGGTGAACATCGCCTTGAAATTATGCCACAGATCGCCCGCTGCATTGCCGAACCGCGCGAACAGGCTGTCATTCACACCCACCGTCGGACGGGAGCCCAACATGAAATGCCCCAGGTTGAGCGAGATGATCGCAATCGGCACGTAGGTCAGCGGGTTGCCGATGAACGTCGCGAGAAGGGCCGCGATGATTGACCCGCGCATCATCCGCGCCAGAAGGGCGGCGATCACGAAATGCAGGCCGAAATAGGGGGTGAATACGGTGACTGCCCCCGCGAACACGCCCCGCGCGATCTGCTCCGGTGTGCCGGGCAGCCGCCGCATCCGATGTTGCACATATTGCGCGGCACGCAGCCAGCCCCCCCGAGGCCAAAGCGCCTCCAGGATCACACGGTACCAGGGTCTGTAGTCGCGGCGTCTGAACACGCGCGGCTCCCGTTTTTCTGTTCACCACCAATATGGAGCGACGTTACGTGACAGATATGGAGTGCTTACGGCCTGCGGTCCAGATCACGAAAGCGATCAAGCGTTGCAACATCGCCTTCGGCTTCCACCGCCATCATCACCGCATGCAGGTGTTCGGCGTCCCGCACGTCGACATCAATCAACAACCGGAAGAAGTCCGGCTTGCGGTCGACGAAGTGCAGATCCGAGATATTGGCGTTCTGTTCCCCGATCAGAGTGCAGATCCGCCCAAGCACGCCGCTTTCGTTGGACAGCGTCACGTCGATGGTCACGTTGTGGATCGGCGCATGGCGTCCTTCGGTCCAGTGCAGGTCGATCCAACGATCCGGCTGATCGTCGAAGGCCGCCAGCGCCGGGCAGTCGATGGCATGCACCAGCGGCCCCTTGCCGTGATAGGTGATGCCCACGATCCGTTCACCGGGCACCGCTTGGCAGCATTGCGCCCTTTGTGTCCGCGCGCCGGGCGGCAGGCCGATCACGGCGCGATTATCCTCCACACTGGCGACATCGTCCTTGTTGGCCAGTTCCGGATACAGCTCCGCCACCACGTCCCGCGCACTCAACTCCGCCGAACCGATCCGCGCCAAAAGCTCATCACCATCGGCCAGCGACAGGGTCTTGGCCGCCGTGGTCAGCGCCTTGTCTGTGGCCTTCTTGCCGATCTGCTCGAACGCGACCCGCGCCAGTTCGCGCCCCAGCTTGATGTAGCGGTCCCGGTCCACTTCGCGCAGGCTCCGCCGGATCGCGGCCTTGGCCCGGCCCGTCGTGGCAATGTCGATCCAGGTGGCTTGGGGTGTCTGGCCTTCGGCCGTGATCACTTCGATGGATTGGCCGTTCTTCAGCCGCGTCCAAAGCGGCACGCGCAATCCGTCCACCTTGGCGCCGACGCAGGAATGCCCGATCCGCGTGTGGATGGAATAGGCGAAATCGATGGGCGTGGCCCCGCGCGGCAGCTTTACCACATCCCCCTTGGGGGTGAAGCAGAACACCTGGTCGGAATACATCTCCAACTTCACATGTTCGAGGAATTCCTCGTTGCCTTCCGCGTTCTCGAACCGCTCCGTCAGCGATTCCAGCCATTTGGCGGGGTCCACGGCAAAGGGGTTCGCGACCCGCACACCGTCGCGATAGGACCAATGGGCCGCCACGCCGGATTCCGCGACCTCGTGCATCTGGCGGGTGCGGATCTGCACCTCCACCCGTTTGCCGTCGCGCCCCGACACAGTGGTATGGATCGACCGGTAGCCGTTGGATTTCGGCTGGCTGATGTAATCCTTGAACCGCCCGGGCACCGATTTCCACCTTTGGTGGATCGCGCCCAACACGCGGTAACAATCGTCTTCCGTCTCGGTGATGACACGGAAACCGTAAATGTCGGAGAGGCGGCTGAACGCCAGCTTCTTTTCCTGCATCTTGCGCCAGATCGAATAGGGCTTCTTGGCCCGGCCGAAGACCTGCGCGCTGACGCCGTGCTTGCTCAGCACGGCCTCGATA
Source organism: Hasllibacter sp. MH4015 (assembly GCF_020177575.1). Lineage (NCBI taxonomy): Bacteria > Pseudomonadati > Pseudomonadota > Alphaproteobacteria > Rhodobacterales > Roseobacteraceae > Hasllibacter > Hasllibacter sp. MH4015. The sequence goes on along the minus strand of NZ_JAHTBK010000001.1, from coordinate 3,650,022 downwards.
TCGTCGGTGATCTTCGGAATCACATCGCCGGTTTCCCGCTGCAGCGTGATGAACCGGCGCAGGATGGAGGATCGCGCCTCGGGGTTGAGCACCCGGAACGCAAGGTCCTCCAGCTCCTCCCGCATCCAATGCATACCCATGCGGCCCGCAAGCGGCGCGTAGATATCCATCGTCTCATGGGCCTTCTGGCGCTGCTTCTCCGGGCGCATGTGCCGGATCGTGCGCATGTTGTGCAGCCGGTCGGCCAGTTTCACCAGGATCACCCGCAGATCCTTGGACATCGCCATGAAGAGCTTGCGGAAATTCTCCGCCTGCTTCGATTCGCGGCTGCTCAGTTGCAGGTTGGTCAGCTTCGTGACCCCGTCGACCAGTTCCGCCACTTCCACGCCGAAGCGCTCCGACACTTCGGAATAGGTGGACCGCGTGTCCTCGATCGTGTCGTGCAACAGGGCGGTGACGATCGTCGCATCATCCAACCGCTGTTCGGTCAGGATCGCGGCGACGGTCACGGGGTGGGTGAAATAGGGCTCACCGGAATGGCGGGTCTGGCCCGCATGCATCTGGCGGCCGTACTCAAAGGCGCTGCGGATCAGCGCCTCGTTGGTTTTCGGATTGTAGTTGCGGACGAGGCTCAGCAGATCGTCGGCGTCGATGGCATCTTCGGCGCCGTGGGTATGATCTAGCGCGGCCTCCGCCGTCACTTCTGGCCCTGTGCTTCCATAAGCGCGCGCAGCATCTGCTCTTCGCTCATGTCATCCTGGGCGGGGCGGTCCTGTTCGACACCCTGCAAAAGCGCCATGGCGTCTTCCTCGGGTTCGTCGACTTCGATCTGGGTCTGGTGGCTTTCGATCAGACGCTCGCGCAGGTCATCGGCGGCCTGCGTCTCATCCGCGATCTCGCGCAGGGCGACGACCGGGTTCTTGTCGTTGTCGCGGTCGATGGTCAGCGGATCGCCGGCGGAAATCTCCCGCGCGCGATGCGACGCAAGCATCACCAGCTCGAACCGGTTCGGGACCTTATCAACGCAATCTTCAACCGTGACGCGGGCCATGGGGCACTCCAGAGACTAGAAACCTAAAGGGGTTAGAGGGGCTACATAAGCGCGCGGGCCCGCATTGACAACCAGATTCGCCCCTATTCGGCGGCAACCGGCACGGGGTAGATTTCGGCCAAATCCTCCGCCGGGAACTTGGCCAGCATCTCCGTTACGCTGTGTCCCGTGGCCGGGTCGATCCAATCGGGGGCGACATCGGCAAGCGGCACCAGCACAAAGGCCCGTTCCGACAGCCGTGGATGGGGCAAGATCAGCTGGTCCGGCACCACCTGCGCGGCGCGCTCCGGCGGCAGGTTCGCCCAATTCGCGCGCGTGGCCGCGTCGGGCAATATCGCATCGTCCAGCCCGATCAGGTCAAGGTCCATCACCCGCGCCTCCCAGCGATGCGCGCGGGTGCGGCCGAATTCCTCCTCGATGCGGTGCAGAAGCGCCAGCAACTCGCCCGCCCCGCCGTGCCACGCAATGCGCATGGCCGCATTCACGAATTCCGGACCCGATCCGGGCGGGAAGGCGGGCGTGTGGTACAGGCGGCTCATCGAGACCTCGCCACCCACCAATTCCGCAAGTCGAGCCATCGCCATCGGCACCGACATTTCCGGCGGCTTCCCGCCCGAAGGCAGATTGGCACCCAGCGCAATCAAGCCGGTCCTTGCGTCACCCGTATCTATCCTGTCTTGCGCCACCGTCACCAAACCTTCATATAAAGCTGCCACCCCGTGCCGCGCGCCGTCCGGAGTCACTCCCCGGAATTTTCAGGCGTACGGTGCATTACACTCACTCACGGGCATTGGACATATAAATGTTTTACCGGGACGAACGTCTGGCGCTGTTCATCGACGGCTCCAACCTTTACGCCGCCGCCAAGGCGCTGGGGTTCGACATCGACTACAAGCTCCTCAGGTCGGAATTCATGCAGCGGGGCAAGCTTCTGCGGGCCTATTACTACACGGCCCTGTTGGAGAATGACGACTATTCCCCGATCCGCCCGCTGGTCGATTGGCTGCACTACAACGGCTTCAACATGGTCACGAAGCCCGCCAAGGAATTCACCGACAGCCAGGGCCGGCGCAAGGTGAAGGGCAACATGGATATCGAGCTTGCCGTGGACGCGATGGAAACCGCCGATCACGTGGATCACATCGTGCTCTTCTCCGGCGATGGCGACTTCCGGCCCCTGGTGGAGGCGTTGCAGCGCAAGGGCTGCCGGGTCTCCGTGGTCTCCACGATCCGCAGCCAGCCGCCGATGATCGCCGACGACCTGCGCCGCCAAGCCGACAACTTCATCGAACTTGAAGAGCTAAAGGACGTCGTGGGCCGCCCACCGCGGGAGCCGCGCATGGACGACCGGATGCCAGCGGACCAATCCGCCGACTGACATACGATCCAGGAAAACAAAAAGGCCCCGCCGCATCGGACGGGGCCTTTCTTCTGTCGGGTGGCGCGTTCAGGCCGCGACGTGCAGCGCGGATCGCGCGGCCTTCGCTTTCTTCGACGCATCGACCTTCACCTTGCGGGCATGGGGCCGACCGGTCTCAACGTAATGGGCGAATTCCTCGAGGCTTTCGTGCAGAACCTTGCGAAATTGCATCTTCATCATCCAGCCCATCAGCACGCTGAACGGAAAGGCGATGTCGGCCTCCAGCACCATGCGCACCTCGGTCCGGTCGGGACCCTTGGGCACCAGTTCCCACGTGTTGACCAGCGAGCGCACGAAGCCCGGCATCTTGTCGCCCGTCGCGGAATAGGCGATGCGGCGGGCCACCGGATCATAGGCCTCGATCGTCTCGGTGAATGGCCCGAGCGAGGTTTCGCAGGTCCGCCCCGCCACCGGCGCGGCCGTCACCTTCGGCTGACCCGACCGCGCGCGGGAGACGTAGACGGAACTCGCCCAATCGCCGGCACGCTCGTACCCCGGGCCGAGCACCTCCCACACGTCGGCGACGGGCTTGTTGACGAGCCTTGTGTTAACCAGCCGCATCACGCCACCACCTGACCGCCCATGGCGTATCCGCCTTCGGACGTCTCCTCGATATGCACGTTGATATAGGGCGTGATCGTGCCTTTCCCGGCCTCTTCCGCCACGCCATTCAGGCCGGTCGTCAGCTTCTCGACGATCTGGGCCTTCTCGTCCCGGGACCACGCGGCCTTGGGAACAGTCACTCGAATAGTCGGCATTTGGTCATCCTCTCAGGTTCAATGTTGAATTACATCGCGCGATGCAATACATCTACGGAAACGAAATGCGTTTTGCAACACGTAATGCAAAATAAACCCGAGGATGCTTCATGCCCCGCCCCCGCTCCTTCGATGAAGGCGACGTCCTGCAATGTGCGATGATGACCTTCTGGCGTCTCGGATTCGACGCCACGACCTACAAGGTGCTGGAGGGGGAGACCGGCGTCGGCGTCCGCTCCATGCACAACACGTTCGGAGAAAAGGACGACCTGTTCGTCCGGTCACTCGAAGCCTACCACAACATGGCGTCGAACCTGTTGGACCAGATGTTCGCCGACCCCGGCGTCGATGCGATCCAGATGATCTTCACCGGCATGGTCCAACCCACACCGGAGGACGACATCACCAATTCCGGCTGTCTCATGGTGAACTCCATTTTCGAGATCCCGGAAAAGCCCGCCGCCGTGCAGGCCGCCATCGACACCTATCGGGAGATGTGGCGCAGCCGTTTCCAACAGGCCCTTGAAGCGGACAAAGTCGCGGACCCCGCCACGCGCGCCGAATTCCTCGTCGGCGCACTATGGGGCGTGCTCAGCCAGATCAGGTTGGCTGGCAAGACGACCGCGGGCAAACCCATGGCCGATATCGTCATCCAGACGGTTGCGGGCTGGCGCTAGGGCGCGCCAACACAATCCTTCAGCGCGAAAACCACATGCGCCGCAGCGTGGCATCCTTGACGATCACGTGGTGATAGAGTGCCGCGCCCGCATGCAACAGCACCGCCGCCGCGATCAGCCTTGCCGCCACGCCGTGCCCCGCACGCGGCGCAAGATCCGCCAATTCCGGCATCTGGGCCGATCCGAACAGGGCATCCGGCAAGCCACTCATAACCGACATCGCGATCCCGCTGGCCAACAGCACGAAGATCAGCAGGTAAAGCGCACGGTGTACCCAAAGGGCGACCACCTCCTGCCACCGGGGCGCGGTGCCCAGCGGCGCAGGCTTGCGATCGAACCGCCACCACCAGACCAGCCGTGCCACCGTCAGCAACAGGACCAGAATCGCTACCGGCACATGTACGCGCAGGGCAGACAGCTTAACCTCCGGATCGACCACAAAGCCGGACCGAAACCCACTGACGATCAGCACGATAATCAACACCGCGCTCAGCCAGTGGATCGTGACCGCAAAGGTGCCATAGCTTGCGTCAGAACTTTTCATCCCTCGATCCCCCTTAGAGATCGGGCCGGATCGCGGCGCGCATGGCGACCATGATCGGGAACCCCTGAAGGAACTCATCCTCCGTCAACAGCGTGTCATCATCCAGATCGGCCCGGCGAAAATCCTGCACCATGGCGAACCGCATTTCCTGCTCCGTCATCTCGCCGCTGCCGTCGCGGTCCCAGAACGCGAAGACGATGCGGGCGGCCGTGGTATATTGGTCCAGCCGTCCGGCCTCCTCCGCCACGCGGGCAAAGCCCGGGTCCCACGCCACGAATTCCTCGAACGGGACGCGCCGATCCCCGTTCGTGTCCATGCTGGCAAAGACGGCATCGCGGAAATCCTCCAGCTCGCCTGCATGAATCGCCCCGCGGTTGCTTGCGTCGATGGTGGCAAAGACCGTCTGCCCCACTTCACGCCCCTCGCTGCCCGCCTCTTGCGTCAGGGCGGGGCCGCTGAGCGCCAACAGGATGCAGGCGGATGTCATCGTCGGGATCTTCATGGCTGTTCTCCATCAGAATCATTTGCTACCTTTTCGTAACTCGTAAATTGATTACAAGGCAACTATTAATATGGCAACAGATGTGCTGAAGGCACCGCGGTCCATCGGGCGCGACCTGACATTTGCCGCCTCGGCGGCCTCATCGGTGGCAAACAGGATGCTGGAACCCCACGGCCTCAGCCTTGCGCAATGGGCGGTGCTGCAATGCCTCTGGCACAACGGCGATCTCAGCGTGAAGGACATCGCCAAGCTGACGGGCAATGCGCCGCCTGCGGCCTCCCGCATCGTGGATCGGATGGTGGCGTCGGGAATTCTGACACGCCAGACCGACGCGAAAGACCGCCGCGCGGTCCTCGTGCGGACCACCGACAGGGGGGAGGGCTTGCGCCACCTTCAGAAGGTCTATGAGGACGTCAACGCCGTCGTTCTGTCCGACCTGTCGGAGATGGAAGCCGAGACTCTATTCTCGCTGCTCTCCAAGGTCCGGTCCGCCGGGCAGGAATGGCTCGAAAGGGGCGTTAACAAAAGGTGAATCAAGTGTCTAATTTCCACTACTTTCAGGGCTTTAACACACCTTATCAACCTTGATAAGGCGGGCTCAGACGGCCCCCTCATACTCACCGCGCGCCGGATAATTCTTCTCGATCGCGAAATCGACCGCCGCCAGCAGCTCCCGGAAATGGGGCCGCACGAAGGGCATCGTCTGAACGGACATGTAGTAGAGCGTCTGGTCCGGGTTGATGAGGAAAAGGCCGGGCTCGGCGAACAGCGCGGGCTCCTCGATCCCGATGGAGGTTGTCCCGCGGGAGGTCGAGATATACAGCCCCCATTCCCGCGCCTTGGCCAGCGGCAGGTCATATCCGAACCGCAGCCTTTCGGCGCCGATCTTCTCCTTCATCCCCGCCGCGCGCTCCGCCCCGTCACTGGAGATCGCCACAGACGCGATCCCGCGCTCCGCGAAATCGCCCACCAGCTTCTCGAACTCCGTCAGGTAGGTGGCGCAGATCGGGCAGTGCAGCCCCCGGTAGAAGCAAACGACCGTCCCACGCTCGGCGGTTTCGGCGGACAGATCGAAGGTTCCGCCGTCCACAAGCGGCACGGACAGATCGGGCGTTTTCTGGCGGGGCATCAGCATCGGGCAACTCCTTGCGCTTTTCCGAACCCAAACACGGGCCAATCCCCTTGGCAACGCACACAGGCCCCTGCGCCGATGCACCACTTTACCGCACCCGTGCCACGCCTTACCTGTAATCCCGACAGGAGAGCGACCATGACCAAGCCCCCGCTGACGATCTACCTCGCCGCCCCGCGCGGCTTCTGCGCCGGCGTCGACCGCGCCATCAAGATCGTGGAGATGGCGTTGGAGAAATGGGGTGCCCCCGTCTATGTCCGCCACGAAATCGTGCATAACAAATACGTGGTCGATGACCTCCGCGCGAAGGGGGCCGTATTCGTGGAGGAGCTTCACGACTGCCCCGACGACCGCCCCGTCATCTTCTCCGCCCACGGCGTTCCAAAATCCGTCCCCGCCGCCGCCCAGGCGCGTGAGATGGTCTATGTCGATGCCACCTGCCCGCTTGTGTCGAAGGTCCATATCGAGGCGCAGAGGCATGCGGATAACGGCCTCCAGATGATCATGATCGGTCACGAGGGGCACCCGGAAACCGTCGGAACCATGGGTCAATTGCCGGAAGGCGAGGTGCTGCTGGTCGAAACCGTCGAAGACGTGGCGAAGGTCGCCGTCCGCGATCCGCAAAAGCTCGCGTTCGTCACCCAGACCACGCTGTCCGTCGATGACACCGCCGACATCGTCGCAGCCCTGCAGGCCCGCTTCCCGGCCATCGTCGGACCCCACAAGGAAGACATCTGTTACGCCACAACCAACCGGCAGGAGGCGGTGAAGGCCGCCGCTCCCAAATGCGACGCGATGCTGGTCGTGGGCGCGCCCAACAGCTCCAATTCCAGACGCTTGGTGGAGGTCGCAACGCGGGCCGGCTGCGACTATTCGCAACTCGTTCAGCGGGCGGCCGACATCGACTGGCGCGCGCTCGAAGGGATCAAGACCCTCGGTATCACCGCCGGCGCCTCCGCCCCCGAAGTGCTGATCGAGGAGGTGATCCAAGCCTTCGAAGACCGCTTCGACGTGACCCGCGAGCTGGTCGAAACCGCCGTGGAAAACGTCGAATTCAAGGTCCCCCGCGTTCTGCGTGAACCGGCCTGACCCACGCTACCGGCGCTCGCAGGCGACACCGTCCCCGTCTCGATCAAGCCGGTACTCATCCGGCCCAACGACGCGCACCGGTCCCTGCACATAGCGTGGGCCATTGCCGTTACCGCCCGCGCAATCCACATCGCCACCGCTGGGAGAGATGCAAACCCCGGCATAGCTGGGGTGGCAGGCCTGTGCCTGGGCGGGCGTGATGACCGACGGAAGCGGCGCGAATGACGGTGCAAGGGCAATCGTCATAATCGTCCCGGCCCCCAAAACCATCCGTTTCATCTCGCTTCCCCCGGCTTGTCGCGTCGTTAACCTTCGTTAACACGTCGGAGCGCCGCTGCGTTGATTCAAGTCAATGGCGCGCGATCTTTCCGCCGTGGCAGGGCCCGACGCGCCTTGACGGTCCGCCCCGGAATGCGGCGAGGTGAGCGCGACGGTCAGAGGAACCAGATCAAGATGAAATCCAGAACCAAGGTTGCCGTCATCGGCGGCGGGATCGCCGGGTGCTCCACCCTCTACCACCTGACGCAGGAGGGCTGGTCGGACGTCGTCCTGATCGAGCGGGATGAACTGACTTCCGGCACCACGTGGCATTCCGCGGCGCAGGTCACGAATTTCGGGATGACCCAGACGATGGTGGGCCTGAAGAGCCACTCCATCGCGCTCTACAAGAAACTCCGCGACGATCCGGATTACCCGGTGGGCTACCATCACGGCGATGGCGGCATTCGGCTGGCCAATACGCCGCAGCAGATGCAGGGCTACCGCCATTTCGCCTCCATGGCGCGGGGCATGGGCGTGGAGTTCGAGGTCATCGACGCCGAGGAATGCGCGCGCCGCCACCCCCTGATCTCGACGGAGAACCTGATCGGCGGTCTCTGGGACGGCGAGGACGGCGATATCGACCCGGCGCAACTGTGCCAGGCACTGGCCTTTCACGCACGCCGCGCGGGGGCGGAGGTCTATCGCTCCACCGATGTCACCGGACTGACCCAGCATCGCGACGACACTTGGACAATCCACACAAACAACGGCGATATCGACGCCGACATCGTCGTGAATGCCTGCGGCTACCGCGTGAACGAGGTCGGCGCGATGATGGGCGTGCAGCATCCCGTCGCGTCGATGGAGCATCAGTATTTCGTCACCGAGGACATTCCCGCCATTGCACAAGCGGATCATCGGATGCCGCTGATCCGTTGCCCGATCAGCGATTATTATTGCAGGCAGGAAAAGAACGGCCTGCTCGTCGGGTTCTACGAACAGGATTGCAAGACATGGGGAATGGACGGCATCAGTCCCTCGTTCTCCAACGACCTCTGCCCCGATGATCTGGACCGTGTGATGGATGTGCTGGAAGGGGCCTTCGCCCGGATGCCCGCCCTGGCCGAGGTCGGCATCAAGCGCATCGTCAACGGGCCGATCACCTACACCATTGATGGCGCGCCGCTGGTCGGCCCCATCCCCGGCAAGCGCAACGCATTTTGCATCATCGGCCTGCGCGCGGGTGTGGGTGAGGGTGGCGGCCACGGCTGGCTTCTGGCGCAACAGATCGTCCATGGGGAGGCGTGTTATGACACGTGGGGCCTCGACCCGCGCCGGTTCACAGGACACGCCAATGTGGAGCTGACGGCGCTCAAGGCGATCGAGGATTACCAGAATGAATTCCGCTTTCACTTCCCCCACGAACATCGCCCCGCCGGACGCCCCGCCAAGACCACGCCGCTTACCCCCGTGCTGGCCGCGGAAGGGGCGGAGTTTACCGTGGTGAACGGCTGGGAACGGGTGGACTTCATAAGGCCGACGCCGGAGTTTCACCCGACCCTGAGCTTCGATTTCGATGAGACGTTCGCGGTGGTCGCCGCGGAGGTCGCGCATGTGCAATCCCACGTGGGCCTGTGCGAGGTGAATGGCTTCAATCGGTTCGAGATCACCGGCGAAGATCGCCACGCCTTCCTCGACCGCATGATCTGCGGCACCGTTCCCCGCCGCGATGGGCGCGTCGGTCTGGGTTATCTTCTGAACCACCACGGCTGCCTGAAGAGTGAGGCGACATTGGCCAACCTGCCCGCCAGCGACCGCGGCCCAGATCGCGTCTGGTATGGCTCCGCGGCGGCGGCGGAATATCACGACATGGATTGGCTGATCGCGCATCTGCGCGCGGACGAGGATGTGCAGATCCGGTCGCTGACGAACGACCAGACCATTCTTGTCCTGGCCGGTCCCAAAGCGCGTGATGTCCTGTCGGCCTGCGCGCGCGAGGATTGGTCCGCCGACGCCTTCCCCTGGCTTAGCGTGCGGGAGGCGTATGTCGGCATCGCACCTGCCACGATCATGGGCGTCAGCTTTTCCGGTGAACTGGCCTACGAAATCCATGTTCCGAACGCCGCGCTCTACGCCGCCTACCTCGCCCTGCGGAAGGCCGGCGCGGCGCACGATTTGCGCCTTTTCGGGGCGCGTTCCGTCGAATCAATGCGGATGGAGAAAGGATTTCTCCATTGGAAATCGGACATTCTCACCGAATTCGATTCGTTCGAAACGGGGCTGGACCGCTTCGTGAAGCCGGACAAGGGCGATTTCATAGGGCGCGACGCGCTTCTCGCCCGGCAAAAGGCGGGGCCGACGCGCCGCCTCGTCACGTTAAAGCTCGACACTACGCAAGGCCCCGCACATCCCGGCGCGTCCCTGATGGACGGGGACAGGGCAATCGGCACGGTGACGTCCGGGGAATGGGGGCATCGGGTGGGTATGAACCTCGCCTATGCCTTCGTCGATCCCGCCTTTGCGGAGATCGGCAAAACCATGAGCCTCGACCGCTGCGGCGACCTCGTTGCCGCAACGGTCATCCCGCCGTGCCCCTACGATCCGGACTTCACGAGGATGCGCGCATGATCCGGCTGTCGAACGATCCGCCCCCACCGGAAACCTTCGCGCAGATGCGCGCGTCCTGCGGCTGGCAGCTGGTCCCGACCCACCGCGCCCGGGCGGCGCTTGACGCCTCCCTCCTCCACGTCACCGCGTGGGAGGGTGACGCACTCGTCGGCATGGCGCGTGTGGTTGGGGATGGGGTGCTGAATGCGTACATCCAGGATGTCGTTGTCGCGGACTCCCACCGCGGCAAGGGGATCGCGCGGGCCATCGTGGAACGGCTCATGGCCGACCTCTCCGAGCTGCTTCCCAAGGGCACCACGATCGGCCTCATGGCCGTGGCCGGGGTGGAGCCGCTCTATGAACGCGCGGGCTTCATGGCGCGCCCGGACGGTCCATTCGGGGCCGGAATGACGATGGAGATCACATGATCGACTATCTGACGTTCGAGGCGCGGGTCCAGCCAATGCCGTGGGGCGACGCGGTCTATACAATCGTGCCGCTTCCCGCCGACATTCTCGATGCGCTCGGACCCACGCGGCGGGTGGAGGGGGAATTCAACGATCACCCCGTGAACCTCGCCATCTCCAAGGCCCCCGCCGAGATCATCGACACGCCGTTTCTTTGGGCCGGGAAATCCCTGCTCGACCGAACCGGGCTTGAACCGGGGGAGGTGTTCGAAGCGCGCCTGCGTCCCGCACCCGACGATGCGGTCGATGTGCCGCGCGACGTGCTCAACGCCCTGCGCTCCGCCGATCTGTCGGAGGCGTGGGAGGCGCTGACGCCGGGCAAGAAGCGCAGCGCGCTCTACCCGGTGGAAACCGCCAAACGGCCCGAGACGCGCATGAAGCGTATTTCGAAATTGCTCGACAATCTGCGCTGACACGAACCGATGGGACATCGACCATGACAACTCCATTCGACCCCGCCCCCGTCCTGGCCAAGCCGCTGATGGCCAACCTTGCGACCGTCACGGCCGATGGCGCGCCGCGCAACGCGCCGGTCTGGTTCGCGTGGGAGGACGGCGCGCTCTGGATGCTGTCGGGCATCGACAACAGCTCCGCCCAGCGCATCGCCGCCAACCCGCAGGTCGCGGTGGAGATCGTGGATTACGACAATGCCGGCGGCGTTCTGCGCCATGTCGGCCTGCGCGGGCGTGCGACGGTGGAGCCGATGGATACCGCGCTCTTCCGCCGCCTGTTGCGCCGGTATCTCGGCCCGGAGGAAGTCTGGAACGCCTGGTTCATTGAAGAGGTCGCCTGCATCGACCATCCCGATGGCCGCCTGATCCGCCTTGTTCCCGAGAGCGTCTTCACCAACGATGTCAGCTTCTTTCGCTCCGGGCCTGACCTGGCCACGTCCTGAACGACCCCGCCGCATATCCCCGTCATTTGCCATGTGACCGTGCCACCGCATACCACCGCGCCCGCCGTGGCAGGCCCTTGCCCAACCTTTCCGGACACGCCAAACAGGCCCCATGGCGCGTATCCCGACTTCGGCTCTGATCCTCGGCCTTGCTGGCCTCATCCCCTTCCTGTGGGGTGCGGCGACATCCGTCGGCATCGCCGTTCAATACCTGCCACTGCCCGACATCATCCTTGTCTATTCCGGGGCGCCGATGCTTCTGGCCTACGGCACCGTCATCTTGAGCTTCATGTCCGGCGTAATCTGGGGCTTCGCGGCGAAGGATGGCGGCCCGTGGATGCCCATTGGCCTGACCCTGTCGGTCCTGCCCGCGCTGTTGATCTTCTTCGCGTTCAATCTGCCCGCGCTCACGCAATTCATCGCGCTGATCCTGGGCTTCTCCGGGCTCTTGCTCATTGACTGGACCTGCCAGAGAAAGGGCCTTGCACCCGATTGGTGGATGTCCCTGCGCGGAATGCTCACCTCCATCGTCCTTTTCTGTCTCGTGATCGGAGCGGCGTATTCCCCATGACCGACGAAAAGACCATCGCCATCTACGAGGAGCAGGCCGCGCGATATGCGGATCTGCCGGTCAGCCCCCTGCAACGCGCCGCCATCGACCGGTTCCTCGCCATGGTGCCGCCGGGTGCCTGCATTCTGGACGCGGGCTGCGGGCCGGGCGTCCACGCCGCCTTGATGGCCAGCGCCGGTCACGACGTCCATGCCATCGACCCGACCCCGGCCTTCGTCACCGATGCCCTGTCTCGCGGCGTCAATGCGCGCCTTGGTGCGTTTGATGACATTGACGGGGCGGACATCTACGATGGCATCTTTGCCAGCTTCAGCTTGCTCCACGCGCCGCTTGCGGATCTTCCGCGTCATCTTGATGCGATGGTGCGCGCCCTGAAACCCGGCGGCGCGCTTTTCATCGGGATGAAATCCGGCACGGGGGAGGAGCGCGACAAGATCGGGCGGCGCTATTCCTACGTGACCGAGGCGGAGATGCGACAGTTGCTGGAGATGCGCGGCCTGACCATCGCCCATGTGACGTCTGGCGAGGAAGCGGGGCTGAGCGGTGAGATCGCGCCCTTCTTCCTGATGCACGCGCGGGCCGCCGATGCCTGATCTTTTCGCCTATACCGACGGCGCGTGTTCCGGCAATCCCGGCCCCGGCGGCTGGGGCGCGCTGTTACAGGCGAAGTCCGGCGATGCGGTCGTGAAAGAACGCGAGCTGAACGGTGGAGAGGCGGAGACCACGAACAACCGGATGGAGCTTCTGGCCGCGATTTCGGCCCTGGAAGCGCTGGAGCGGCCCTCGAAACTGACCATCGTGACCGACAGCGCCTATGTGAAGAACGGGATTACCGGCTGGCTGCACGGCTGGAAGCGCAACGGCTGGAAGACCTCCACGAAGAAGCCGGTGAAGAACGTGGACCTCTGGCAACGGCTCGACGAAGCGGCGAAGCGCCACGACGTGACGTGGGAATGGGTGAAGGGACATGCGGGTCATCCCGAAAACGAACGCGCCGATGAACTGGCCCGCGCCGGGATGGCCCCGTTCAAACCGTCCAAGCGCCGCGATGATGGATAAGGCCTGCCCCGTGGTTCCGCGCGGTGACGGCACGATCCTCGCCTTCCGTCATCCGCAGGCAGGGTCGCAATTCGTGAAGGGAACCGTCGAAGCGGGAGAGACGGGCCCGCATGCCGCGCGGCGGGAATTGGCAGAGGAATCCGGCCTGGACCTCGTTCCGCTGACGTCCTTGGGGCGAAGCGACGCCATCGAGGACGGTCAGATATGGCATTTCTGGCCCATGGACGCGCCCGACGAGCGTTTTGACCGATGGGATCACCCCGCCCCCGACGATGGCGGGCACCTCTTCTCGGTCTTCTGGCAAGCCCTGTCCGGGCCGCTGTCGGCAGAATTTGCCCCGACCTTCCGACGCGCGGCAACTCATATCGAAGCGGTGCTGAAATGAACGTGGTCCTCGCCCTTGATTACGGATCGGCCCTGATCTTCGCGCTCACCGGGGCCCTGGCCGCATCCCGCGCGCAGCTCGACATCGTGGGGTTCATCTTCTTCGCCGGTTTGACGGCCGTGGGCGGTGGCACGATCCGGGATCTGCTGCTCGACCGCGACCCGGTGTTCTGGATCGCCGACCCGACGCCGCTTGCCATCGCCGCGCTGGCCGCGATCTTCGTGTTCTTCACGGCCCATCTCCTGGAAAGTCGCCTGAAATGGCTGATCTGGCTGGATGCTGCGGCCCTCGCCATTGCGGTGGCCGCCGGTGTCGCCGTGGCGCGGGGGATGGAGGTGGGCACGCCCGTCGTGCTTGTGATGGGGGTTCTGACCGGAACCCTTGGGGGGCTGATGCGCGACGTCGTGGCCAACGAGGTGCCGCTGGTCCTGAAACAGGGGGAACTTTACGTGACCGCCGCCTTTGCCGGTGCCGGCGCGGCGCTTCTTGCGGCCCTTGTCGCCGGGTCCATTTGGCCGACCGTGGCCTGCGTGATCGTCACCTTCGGATTGCGCGCCGGATCGCTTCTGTTCGGGTGGCGCCTGCCCGTCTACAAGGCGCGCCCGCCGCGAGCCTGATCAGTCGAACGTTCCCGTCACACGCCCCAGCAGCATGAAGGCGCGCGCGGTGCGGGTATTGGCCAGCCGCGCGATTTCCTCGTCGCTGGCATTCTTCTCGAACTCCATGAAGGTCCGGTCGAAGTGCCGCAGGAAATGGTGAACCGCGTCGCGGAAGACGGGATCCTTGCGCATCCGCCCCGCCGCCAGAACCAGGGACGAGCGGTCGTGGATCCCGCCAAGCGGTGCGATCGTCCGGCCCCGATCACCCTTGGCGAATTGCCGCCAGACCTCCGGCCGGGCGCGGTCGGGCCGCAGGTCATCCATGTAGATACCGTCCTGCGACAGCAGCGTCAGCACATCCTGGCTGGCCCGGATCAGACGCTCCGTCGCCCGGTCCTCCAAGGCACGGCGTAGGGTGCGGAAGCCTTCCTTGTCGTGCTCGTTCTCCGGGAAATCCAACGCCTTGATAAAATCGCTAACCGAAATCGGCTCCCTCTGCGCCTCCTGCACGAGGGCGAGGGCCGGTTGCGGCTGCGCCGGGTCCATCTGCGCGGGGGCCGGGGGCACGGCGGCGCGCACCTCTCCGGGATCGGCACTGCGCAGGCTGGTAAAGGTCGCCAGCTTGGACTCGGCGGCCTGCTGTGCGGCCACCAGGTCGTCCAGCTTCTGCACCAGGTCCGGCTTCATCTCGTAGCTCTGGCGCTGTTGCTGATCCACGTAAGCCGCCCGCATCGCGTCGATGGAGGCTTGCAGCCGCGCGGCCTCCTGCCTGAGCGCGCGGGCCGTCCGGGCCGCCATTGCCGCCACCCAGATCAACGCCAGGGGCAGGATCACCGCGAGAAACGACAAGAGCATGCTCAGGCCGCTTTGCGCCTCGCTGCCCGACGTGCCGCCGAACCCCAAGAGCACGACGGCCACGATCCACAACAGGGACACGGCCAGCGCCGCGATCTCGATCACCGTCACGCGCGGCCCGCGATCGGCCCGCGCATACAGGCCCAGGTCAAGCGCCGTGGGCGTCGACGTCGTCGGCCCGGACGCAGGCCGTGCTGGTGGATCAGAAGGTGCCATGGGCCGCCTTAAAAACGTTGACAAACATCCATGCAGGGCCGACCACCCCCGCCATCACACGTAGGAAATCTTGACGATTTCGTAGTCCTTGGAGCCGCCGGGCGTCCGCACTTCAACGCTATCGCCCTCCTCCTTGCCGATCAAGGCACGCGCCAGGGGGGACTTGATGTTCAGCCGCCCCTTCTCGATGTCGGCCTCGGCCTCTCCCACGATCTGGTAGGTCTTTTCTTCCTCGGTCTCTTCGTCGACCAACTCCACCGTCGCGCCGAACTTGATCGGCCCCGACAGCGTCGACGGATCAATGACCTGCGCAAGCGAGATCATGCCCTCCAGCTCCTTGATGCGGCCCTCGATGAAGGACTGCTTCTCCTTGGCGGAGTGGTATTCGGCATTCTCCGACAGATCGCCATGCTCCCGCGCCTCGGAAATCGCGCGGATGATCGCGGGGCGCTCCACACTCTTGAGCTGCTTGAGTTCCTCGTTCAGGGCCTTGTGGCCCGCGGGCGTCATCGGGATCTTTTCCATCGGTCGAAGCCTTGCGGATGCGATTTCAAACAAAAGCCCCGGCCAAGGCAGGTGCCAGCCGGGGATAACGGGAATCTAGGCCCGAACGGACGCGGGTTCAACTGGGATTGACACTGCGCGGCCCGGATCGCGGGCGATCCGTCGCTCAATCGTGGCCGGTGATCCCTACCGAAACCGTCCCGCTTACCGACACGCCCACGGCCTGCGCGGCCCGATCCGGGCGCTCGGGCGCACCGTCGACACCGCAGGCGGCAAGGCCAAGGCAGGCCACGATCAGCAAACCACTCATCACTCGGGTCATCATCTTCGTCCTTCCACGCAGCATCGGTGATGCAAGCCTAGCTCAGCCAAGGATATCGCGCCAGCGCGCGATCTGCTCGCGCACGCGCACCGGCGCTGTCCCGCCATAGGACGTGCGGGACGCCACCGAATTATGGACCCCCAGCACGTCGAAGACCGCGTCCGTGATATCCCCGTGGACCGATTGCATCTCCGCCAATGACAGATCGGGCAGGTCACAGCCCTTGTCCTCGGCCAGCTTTACAAGACTGCCGGTGACGTGATGCGCATCCCGGAAGGGCATATCCAGCGCCCGGACCAGCCAATCCGCCAGATCCGTCGCCGTGGAAAAACCGCTGGCTGCGGCCGCTTCGAGTTCGGGCACGCGCGCCCGCATGTCACGGGCCATCCCCTCCATCGCCGCCAGCGCCAGCATCAGGTTATCGGCGGCATCGAAGACCTGTTCCTTGTCCTCCTGCATGTCCTTGGAATAGGCCAAGGGCAGACCTTTCATCACCGTCATCAAGGCGACATTCGCCCCGAAGATGCGCCCGATCTTTGCGCGGATCAGCTCCGCCGCATCCGGATTCTTCTTCTGCGGCATGATAGAGGAGCCGGTGGAGAACCGGTCGCTCAGTGACACGAAGCGGAACTGCGCCGACGACCAGATGACAAGTTCTTCCGCCAACCGGCTAAGGTGCATGGCGCAGATGCTCGCGGCTGAGAGGAAGTCCAGCGCGAAATCCCGGTCGCTCACCGCATCCAGCGAGTTGGCGCAGGGCCGGTCGAAGCCAAGCGCCTTTGCCGTCATGTCGCGGTCAATCGGGAAACTCGTGCCCGCCAAGGCGGCGGCGCCCAACGGCGACTCGTTCATCCGCGCCCGCGCGTCGCGGAAGCGAGAGGCGTCGCGCCCGAACATCTCCACATAGGCCATCATGTGATGGCCCCAGGTCACGGGTTGTGCCGTCTGCAAATGGGTGAAGCCGGGCATGACCCAATCGGCGCCCGCCTCCGCCTGTCCCAGAAGCGCGCGCTGCAACGCCTCCAGCCCGGCAATCGCGGCGTCCATCTGGTCACGGACCCACAGCTTGAAATCGGTCGCCACCTGGTCGTTGCGCGACCGGGCGGTGTGCAGGCGGCCCGCGGCCTCTCCCACGACCTCCTTCAGGCGCGCCTCCACATTCATGTGGATGTCTTCCAGCGCCGTGGAGAAGGCAAACGTGCCCCCTTCGATCTCTGACAATACGGTGAGCAGCCCTTCCCGGATCGCCTCCACATCGTTATCCCTGACGATGCCCGTGGCGGACAACATGGCCGCATGGGCGCGGGACCCTTCGATGTCCTGCCGTGCCAGCAGCTGGTCGAAGCCGATGGATGCGTTGATCGCCTCCATGATCGCATCGGGACCGTCGGCAAAGCGTCCGCCCCACATCGTGTTGGCGGTGCTGGTCCGGGTGTCGTAAGGGTCCTGGTTGCTCATGTGTCACGCCTTGTCGAAGGGGAACCCAATGGTCCGCAAGTTCTGTCTCACTGCCGCTTACATCGCCGCAGGGCTTTGCGCAAATGTCGCCATGGCCCAGGACGTCTCGGACCTTCTGACGGGCGACATGCGGGGGCTGGTGATCCACGACGCGCCAGCCCCCGTCTCCGACGCGCCGTTCCTGCTGCCGGACGAAAGCGAAGGCACGCTGAACGATTTTTCGGGCCGCATCGTCGTGCTGAATTTCTGGGCCACGTGGTGCGCGCCCTGTCGGGAGGAGATGCCGTCCCTCCAAACCCTGCAACAGACCCTCGGGGGTGAGGATTTTCAGGTCGTCACCCTCGCCACCGGGCGCAATCCGCCCCAGGCCATCCAACGGTTTTTCGAGGAAGAGGGGATCACCGCCCTGCCCCAATACCGCGACATCAACCAGCAGATCGCGCGCGAGATGGGCATTTTCGGCCTTCCGATAACGGTCATTCTGGACGGCATGGGGCAGGAGATTGCGCGGCTCCGCGGCGATGCGGATTGGTCCTCCCCCGAAGCCATCGCGGTGATCGAGGCGCTGATCGCCGGCAACAGCTGATCCGCCGCACCCCTGATCGACACGTCCCGTCTTCCATGTGCCCAAAATATCCCGGGGGAGGCGCAGCCGGGGGCAGAGCCCCCTCACACCTTACCGGGCAAGCGCTTGAACCTCCGCATGTCTCGGACAACCGACCAGGTGATCGTTCACAACGCCACACGCCTCCAGCCACGCATAAACGATCGTCGGGCCGCAAAACCGGAACCCCGCCGTCTTGAGCTCCTTCGACATGCGCACCGACATCTCCGTCTGGGGCGGCACGTCGGTTTGGCGCACGAAGTGATTGACCAGCGGCGTGCCGTCCACGAAATCCCACACGAAGGCGTCGAACCCGCCCCGGTGTTCCATCGCCTCCCACGCCCGCGCGTTCGTGATCGCCGCCTCGCACTTGCCCCGATGGCGCACGATCCCCGCATTGCCCAACAGGCGTTGCACGTCCGGCTCTCCCCATTGCGCGATCACCGCCGGGTCGAACCCCTCGAACGCCTCGCGAAACGCATCGCGTTTGCGCAGGATCGTGATCCACGCCAGACCCGCCTGAAATCCATCGAGGATCAGCTTTTCCCATAGCGCTCGGCTGTCATATTCCGGCACGCCCCACTCTCGGTTGTGGTAGGCGACGTAAAGCGGATCGTCCCCGCACCAGGTGCATCGCCCGTCTGCCCGATCGCCCATCCCGTAAACTCCCGCTCATTCGACGCAAATGTCGAATTTCACCCTTCCTTAAAGCCTCGGCCCGTACCACCGCAATCGGAGCAGATTTGGAGTGGCACGATGCGCGATATCGGCGTGGAGTTGGCAGAACCGGGAACGGAAAGTCCGCTTGATGCGGCCATCTCCCAGCGGGATCGCGGCACATTGGCGATGGTCCAGCAGGCGCTCGGCCGCGGCGATGCGCGTCTCGCGTTTCAGCCGATCATGCGCTCCGACGGACGCGGCATCGCGTTTTTCGAGGGGCTGATCCGTCTGCTCGACGAAACCGGTCGCATCATTCCCGCCCGCGATTTCATGGGCGCAGTCGAAGACAGCGACATCGGCCGCCAGATTGATTGCGCGGCGCTCCAGATCGGCCTCCAGATGCTCAAGCAGCATCCGTGGCTGCGCCTGTCCATCAACATGTCCGCGCGCTCCGTCGGCTATCCCCGCTGGATGCAGATCCTGCGCACCTGCCTGCGCGATCACCCCACGGTCGCCGAACGCCTGATCCTGGAGATCACAGAGAGCTCCGTCATGATGATGCCGGAAATCGTGGCCATTTTCATGGAGGATATGCAGGACAAGGGCATCACCTTCGCGCTCGACGATTTCGGCGCGGGCTACACCGCCTTCCGCCATTTCAAGACCTTCTACTTCGACATCCTGAAGATCGACGGCCAGTTCTCGCGCAATATCGCGGAGGATGCGGACAACCAGGTCCTGTCGGAGGCGCTGATTTCCCTCGCCAAGCATTTCGACATGCTTGTCGTGGCCGAGTCCGTCGAAACGGAGGCGGAGGCGAAATGGCTGGCCGCCGCCGGGGCTGATTGCCTGCAAGGATACTATTTCGGGCCACCGACCCTGAAACTGCCCGAAGGCGATTTGCGCAGCCTCTCGCGCTCCGCCTGACCAATCGCCGCCGCATCCGTCGCGTCTGACCACCTACGCCCCCTGCCATCCGACCCGCCCGCAATCCATGCAGGCGGCGCATATCCGCCTGCATTTCAACGCCTGAGACACCGTGTCCGTTGCCGTTCCTGCCCCTGCACCCTATCAGCGGGCGCAGATGAATGAGGGTTCCGCGCCGCATCCGGCGCGCGATCCGAACACGAAAGGACAAGACCCCATGACGAATGTTGTCATCGCTTCTGCCGCGCGTACCCCGGTTGGCAGCTTCCTCGGCTCTTTTGCCAACACGCCCGCCCACGACCTCGGCAAGACCGTGATCGAAGCCGTGGTCGAACGCGCAGGCGTCGACAAATCAGAGGTGTCGGAAACGATCCTGGGTCAGGTCCTGACCGCCGCCCAAGGCCAGAACCCGGCCCGTCAGGCCCATATCAACGCCGGCCTCCCGCAGGAAGCCGCCGCATGGGGCATCAACCAGGTTTGCGGGTCCGGCCTGCGTGCCGTGGCCCTCGGCGCACAGCACATCCAGCTTGGCGATGCCGCAATCGTCATCGCCGGTGGCCAGGAAAACATGTCCATGTCCCCCCATGCCGCCGCGCTGCGCCAGGGTCAGAAGATGGGCGACATGAAGTATATCGACACGATGATCCGCGATGGCCTTTGGGATGCCTTCAACGGCTACCATATGGGCCAGACGGCGGAGAACGTGGCCGAGAAGTGGCAGATTTCCCGCGAACAGCAGGATGAATTCGCCGTCGCCTCGCAAAACAAGGCCGAAGCCGCCCAGAAGGCGGGCAAGTTCGCCGATGAGATCACCGCCGTCACCGTGCCCAACCGCAAGGGCGACATCACCGTCGACCAGGACGAATACATCCGCCACGGCGCCACCATGGAGGCGATGCAAAAACTGCGCCCTGCCTTCACCAAGGACGGCTCCGTCACCGCCGCCAACGCCTCCGGCCTCAATGACGGTGCGGCTGCAACGCTGCTCATGTCCGCCGACGACGCTGAAAAGCGCGGCATCCAGCCGCTCGCGCGCATCGCCTCCTACGCCACCGCGGGCCTCGACCCCTCCATCATGGGTGTCGGTCCGATCTACGCCTCGCGCAAGGCCTTGGAAAAGGCGGGCTGGAAGGTCGAGGATCTCGACCTCGTGGAAGCCAACGAAGCCTTCGCCGCCCAGGCCTGTGCCGTGAACAAGGATATGGGCTGGGATCCTGAGATCGTGAACGTGAACGGCGGCGCCATCGCCATCGGCCACCCGATCGGCGCCTCGGGCTGCCGCGTCCTGAACACGCTGCTCTTTGAAATGCAGCGCCGCGACGCCAAGAAAGGCCTCGCCACGCTCTGCATCGGCGGCGGCATGGGCGTTGCCCTCTGCGTCGAGCGCGATTGATCCGCCTATCAGAAAACGGCTGCGCAAGATAATTGCGCAGCCGTTTCTATTTCGCTAACAAGATTTCCAACACATTCAGAAGGAGAGACACACATGGGACGAGTCGCACTGGTCACCGGCGGCAGCCGCGGTATCGGCGAAGCCATCTCGAAGGCCCTCAAGGCCGAAGGCTACAATGTCGCCGCCACCTACGCGGGCAATGACGAAGCCGCAGCCAAGTTCACGGACGAGACCGGGATCAAGACCTACAAGTGGAACGTGGCCGATTACGACAGCTCCAAGGCGGGCATCGAACAGGTCGAGGCCGATCTCGGCCCCATCGACGTCGTCGTCGCCAACGCGGGCATCACCCGCGACGCGCCGTTCCACAAGATGACGCCCGAGCAGTGGCACCAGGTCATCGACACGAACCTCACCGGCGTCTTCAACACCGTTCACCCGATCTGGCCCGGCATGCGCGAACGCAAGTTTGGCCGCGTCATCGTGATCTCCTCGATCAACGGCCAGAAAGGCCAGTTCGCGCAAGTGAACTACGCCGCCACTAAGGCCGGAGACCTCGGCATCGTGAAGTCGCTCGCCCAAGAAGGCGCGCGCGCCGGCATCACCGCCAACGCGATCTGCCCCGGCTACATCGCGACCGAGATGGTCATGGCCGTGCCCGAGAAGGTCCGCGAATCGATCATCGGCCAGATCCCCGCAGGCCGCCTGGGTGAGCCCGAGGAAATCGCCCGCTGCGTGTGCTTCCTCGCCTCCGACGACAGCGGCTTCATCAACGGATCGACGATCTCCGCCAACGGCGCGCAATTCTTCGTCTGACCGAACGACGGCGTAAAAAACAAAAGGCCTCCGCGCAGCGCGGGGGCCTTTTTCGTGGGACGTCCCAGACTTTGGGTTTCAGTTGGCTGGAGGAGCGGTCAGACGATGCCGCGCTCACCGGCTACACACTGGGAGGGGCCGGAACTCAGCGGTTTGGGTCGCTGACTTCGGCACCACGCCAATTCTACAGGCGTGAAGCCGCCAGCTTAGCGCAATGCGCCCAGATAACCCGTCAGGCGCGCCATGGCCTGAGTGTCAGCCGTCATCGCCTTGACAAGGGCGTGGGGGACGCGACCGCGGAGAATTGTGAACAACATCTTAATTGACCTTTGAGACGAACGTTGGGTTTCGGAACAGAGGGGCGGCCTATACCACGACCGCCCTCACGCCAACTGCGAATTTGGAATCGCCGCTATCCGCTGGCTGCAACACCGCTGCGCACCGGGGTGTCGCGGCGGAACAGACGGCGGAACAGGCGCGCCATCTCACGGCTGCGCTCCGCCCGGGCCTGGTTGACGATCTTGATCATATCGGGGTCTGAGTAGTCGTGAAACATGGGATGGGCCTTCAATCAAATCCGGTCTTGCGCCTGATATAGGTGCGCCGAACCGGGGTTTGTATTGCAAAAACCGCAACCCTGCATCCCACCGCTTCAGCGTCGCCCGGTCAGAAAACCCCAGACCTCACCGAGGATCTTGCCGCGTTCGACATGGGCGCGGGCGATGGCATTGCGGGTGGCGGTGTGGGTTGTGTTGTCAAAATGCATGGCGAGGGTCCTTTTGTCTCGATTGCCCTCAACATGGGATTTTACCCGCCACGGCACAAACGAGACTTTCCAAGGCTTCACTTAAGCTATACTTAAGCGCCATGTCTGAACGCCTCCCGCCCCTGACCGCCCTGCGCGCCTTCGATGCCGCCGCCCGCAACATGTCGTTCTCCAAGGCCGCGGCCGAATTGAACGTGACGCCTGCCGCCCTGTCGTTCCAGATCAAGTCGCTTGAGGAGCATCTGGAAGCGCCGCTCTTCCGCCGCCTGAACCGCGCCGTCGAATTGACCGATGCGGGCCGCGCCCTTGCCCCGGGCGCGTCGGATGGGTTCAACGCCCTGGCCGCCGCGTGGCGCGCGGCCCGGCGCACCGTGGACCAGCACAGCCTGACCGTCACCGCCGGGCCCGCCTTTACCGCGAAGTGGCTGGCCCCGCGCATGTTCCAGTTCGCCCAGAGCCATCCGGATATCGAGCTGCGCTTTTCCGCGACGCTTCGGTTGATGGATTTCGGTCGGGACGATGTGGATGTCGCAATCCGCTTCGGCTTCCCGAAGGAGGAGGACGGCCTGTTCTCGGAACCGATCATTCGCGAGTGGATGACGCCGATGATGGCCCCCGACCTGGCCGCGGAGTTTCCTGACCCCGCCGACCTGGCCCGCGCGCCGCTGCTGCATCAGGACGACACGATCAACTTCTCACCGACCTTCGATTGGGCCGCGTGGTTCCGGGCCGCGAACCTGCCGCCGCGCTTTGCCTCCGGCGCGCGGTTCAGCCAGGCGGATCACGCACTGGATGCGGCGATTGCCGGGGGCGGCGTCGTGCTGGGGCGTATTTCCCTGGCGGAGCGTGATATCAGGGAGGGGCGGCTTGTCATGCCCTACAGGGTGGCGCTGACCACCCAGGCGCAATACCGGTTCGTTTGCCCGGAAGGGGCGGAGACGCGCCCGCAGGTCCGCGCCTATCTCGACTGGCTCAAGGCCGAAGTCGCGTCGCTGGAGGAGTTGCGGGAGGGTCTGGAATTTGTAGATGCCGCCGAGGTGCAGGTCTGATCCGCCCCGGCGGCGTGCCGTCGAAATCTCGCCGATCCTCAACTATCGAGGCGCGTGATCTCTTCCTTCAACCGAAGCTTTTCCTTCTTCAGTTCGCGGATCGACAAATCGTCGACCGCCGGTGATCGCTGTTGTTCCTCGACCTTGGCCGAGAGGTGGGCGTGCTTCTTCTTGAGTTCCTGAAGATGGGCGCCTAGCGACATTGAGGTCTCCTCTCGTTATGTGAATGAATGATGACAGTGCAGCACAAGAATTCGCGTCTGTCACGCATTCTTGGGTTAACCCGTAAAATCCGGCGCATTTAGGCGCTTAGCCGAAGGGAAGTGCCGACGCATTGCGCAACACGGCGCGGGCTGTTGCAGAATAGTCATCGCCATCACCCGCGTGGGTTGTGCCTTCATGTATAAGAAGTGGCGGCAACAGGGTGAAGGGCCCACGCCCGCCCTTGCGCGCCCGCATCACGACGCGACCCGCCGGGCGTCCATCCCGCGCCGATAAGGGCATGACGGCAACCGTTCCGAACCCCTCCAGTCCCGACAGGATATCCGGCAAACGCTCCGCCTGGTGGATAAGGGTCAGCCACCCTTTCTGCCGCAGCCGCGCCCGCGCAACGGCCAGCCAATCGCGCAGCGGCGTCTGCTCCCGCAGGGCAGCCTCCCGCCCCTCATCCTCGGCCCGCGTCCCGGCACCGGGCACGAAATAGGGCGGGTTGGCGATCACGTGATCGAAACTTCGCTGCCGGATATCTTCGGGCAGGCGCGTCAGGTCGGCGTCCACCACGGGCAACCCGTTCCGGCGTGCCAGATCGGCATAGGCCCTTTGCCGCTCCACCCCCAGCACATCGACGCCCGGCACGCGGACCGCAAGGCACAGGCTCGCCACACCAACCCCGCATCCCAATTCCAGAACGCTGTCTTTGGGAACGGCGGGGCAGGCGGCCGCCAGGAAAACGGGATCGGTGGCCGCCCTGTAGCCTACGCGCGGTTGCCAGACCTGCACGCGCCCGCCCAGAAATCCGTCACGGGTCAGATCTTCGGTCACTCCGAAACCAGCAGGTCGTTGTCGCGCAGAACGATGCGGGCTTCATCCGCAAGATCGCGATGCACCATCATCCGGCGCGGCAATATGCCGATGCTGCCTTCCAGGACGCTCGTATGGACGTCCAACACGAACACCTCTATATCCTCGCCGGATAAAAGCGCCGTGGCGAAGGCGATGATTGTCGGGTCGTTGCTGCGCAATACTTCCTGCATATCCGACACGTAATTCGCCACACGCCCCATGTCGAGACAGGGATCAAGATGAGCCTCGATCACGCCGTAGCCAAGCCCCATGACCGGATGCGCGACGCGCTGTCCGACGATCTGGACGCGGTGAACACCCTGATCCGCACCCGCATGGCCTCTGAACACGCGCCCCGCATCCCGGAAGTGACCGCGCATCTGGTGGAGGCGGGCGGCAAGCGCATCCGCCCGATGCTGACCCTCGCCGCCGCGCGGCTCTGCGGCTACGACGGGGCGCATCACGTGAAACTGGCCGCGACGGTGGAGTTCATTCACACCGCGACGCTTCTGCACGACGATGTCGTCGACGAGAGTGAAAAGCGCCGTGGCCGCCCGACCGCGAACCTTCTGTGGGACAACAAATCCAGCGTCCTGGTCGGCGATTATCTCTTCGCTCGCGCTTTCCAGTTGATGGTCGAGACGGAGAGCCTGCGCGTCCTCGACATCCTGTCGAACGCCGCCGCCACGATTGCAGAGGGGGAGGTTCTGCAACTGACCGCCGCCACGAATATCGAGACGACCGAAGCGATCTACCTGCAAGTGATCCGGGGCAAGACCGCCGCTTTGTTCGAGGCCGCGTGCGAAGTCGGTGGCGTGATCGCGGGCCGCGATGCGGCCGTGGTGAAGGCGCTTGCGGCCTACGGCGACGGGCTCGGCATCGCGTTCCAGATGGCCGATGATCTTCTGGATTGGGGCGGAACGTCCGGGGCGATCGGCAAGAATATCGGCGATGATTTCCGGGAGCGGAAGCTGACCCTGCCCGTGATCCGCGCGATTGCCGCCGCCGACGACACCGAACGCGCGTTCTGGGCGCGAACCATCGGAAAGGGCGACCAGCAAGACGGCGACCTCGACACCGCTTTGGGTCTTCTGCAACGCCACGGTACGTTGGAGGCGACGCGCGTGGAGGCCAACGCCTACGCTACACGGGCCAAAGCGGCGCTGGCCGCCCTGCCCGATCACCCGCTCAGGGATATGATGCGGGACCTGGCCGATTACGTGGTTGAACGCCTCAACTGACGCCGGGGCCGCCCTCGTCCAGCACCCGCGCCGCCGCTGCCCACCAGGCGTCCGGCATCCTGTCCGCCGCCGCCCGCGCCGCGTCTTCCTCTGCGAAAAGCCCGAAACACGTCGCCCCGGACCCGCTCATCCGCGCCAGCAGGCAGGCCTCCGTCGCTTCCAGTGCGTCAAGAGTATCGCGGATCACCGGCTGCACCTCCATGGCGGGGCGTTCCAGATCGTTCCGTGTCGCGCGCAGCCAGGCGATGAACCCGTCCGGCCCGGTCCATTCCGGCTCCGGCATCGGGGGATTGTCCGCATCGCTCAGCGCGCCGAATACCGCGCCGGTCGGCACGTCGACGCCGGGGTTCACCAGCAATATCCAGAAAGGCGGGATGTCCGGCACATCCTCCAGCACCTCACCGATGCCGCGCATCCGGCACGGCTTGCCACGGACACATACCGGCACGTCCGCACCCAACGCCTCGCTCCCCGCCGCGTCCGCACCCAACGCCCGCAACACCGCAGCTGCATCCGCCGACCCGCCGCCGATCCCGCCCGCATGGGGCAGATGCTTTTCCAGGTGAATGTCTGCCGGGACGCCCGCGAATTCCGCCGCCTTCCACGCAAGGTTGCGCTGATCCACCGGAACACCCTCGGCCCTCGGCCCGTCCACGCGCAGCCCTATCTCGTCCGCGCGCGCAACGCTCAGCCAATCGCCCACATCCGCGAACACCACGAGGCTGTCGAGCAGGTGATACCCATCCGCGCGCCGGCCCGTCACATGGAGCGCCAGGTTGACCTTCGCCGGTGCGAAATGCCTCACTCTTCCTCAAGCGCGCCCACGCCGCCTTCTTCTTCCAGCACGACATAGAGGCCCACGTCCAGCTTGCGCCGGATGCGCTCTGCCTCGTCCTCCTCCGGCTCGAAACTCAGCGCGCGGTGCCATTGGAACTCCGCCTCCCGGTAGCGGCCCACCATCCAGTAGACGTCGCCGAGGTGGTCGTTGACGATGGGATCGTTCGGTTCCAGCTCCACGGCACGCTCCATCGGGGCAACCGCTTCCTCGAACCGGCCAAGGCGGTAATAGACCCAGCCAAGGCTGTCGATGATGTACCCGCTTTCGGGCCGTGCCGCCACGGCGCGCTGGATCATGTCCAGCGCCTCATCGAAGTTCCGCCGCTGCTCCACCAGCGAATAGCCAAGGTAATTCAACACGTTCGGCTGTTCGGGGTTCAGCTCCAGCGCGCGCCGGAAATCCGCTTCGGCGGGCGGCCAATCGTCCAGCTGATGATAGCAGATCGCGCGGGCGTAATGGATGAACCAATAGCGCGGCAGGTCGGCATCCACGAGGTCGAGGACCGCGGAATAGGCAACGATCGCCTCCTCGAACATCTCGTTGCGACGCAGGATGTCCCCGTAAGCTGCCTGCAGGGACGCAAGCTCGGGGCGCGCTTCGACAAGAGCGGACAGGATCTCGATCGCCTGCTCGCTTTCGCCCAGCTCCTCCAGCGCCTCGGCGCGGCCCATCTGCGCTTCGATGTAGTTTCCGTCCGTCTCCGGCACCTCCGCGAAGGTGCGGGCGGCAAGCGCGTGCTGGTCATCCTCGCCCATCAATTCACCGGCCAGAAGGATCGCATCGGTATGGCCCGGATCAACGCCGCGCGCGCCCTGCGCCATCAGAAGCGGCAGGCTCCGGTTCCGGTCCCCGGACAAAAGCTGCGCCACGGTGAAGAACACCTCCGCCACGCCGCTCTGGGCCGTGTTCACGAACTCATACGGCTCCTCCGCCCCGGCCCCCAACTGCGCCTGCAACGCCAGCAATCCGGGGTCGGGCACGGCCTGCGTGTAGCCATCCAGAAGGTCCAGCGCCTCCCCCCGCAGATCAAGCTGCACCATCACCAGCGCGCGCGCGCGCACCACCCGTTCGGTATTGGTGATCTCCACGCCCGTTTCGCCGGACAGGATCGCGTGGGCGGCCTCGAAATCGCCGACCGCCGCGCGGGCCAGCGCCAAGTGCAAAGCCGCCAGTTCCTGCAAGCCGCGCTCGGTCGACAGATCCTCCAGGATGCTGACCGCGCCCGTCATGTCGCCGCGCCCGAAAGCCAGCCATGCGCGCGACAGGCCATCGGCCAGCGGCCCCGGGCCCTGGCCTGCGTCGATCATCGCCTCCGCCTCGTCGAACCGCCCCTCCCGGACATGGCGGACGAACCGCACGAGGTAACCCAGCTCCTGCCCCTCGGCATCGGCGGGCAGCGTGTCGGACACCTCCGCCGCGCGGTCCCAGTTGCCCAGGGAGGCATGGGCGAAAATCGAATTGCTGATGAGGAACGGATTACCGGGATCAAGCTCCAGCGCCCGGTCGAAATAGGTCGCGGCCTCCGCGTGGTTTCCGACAAAAGCGGCGGATCGCGCGGCCAGGTACGACCCCGCCAGACCGTCGGCCACAACCGGCACGGGCGCGGCGAAGGCGGCGGCAAGAACAAGGGCAACAAGGGATCGTTTCACGGGCATTCAAGCCTCCTCCAGCGCGTTGTGGGGGAGACTAGGGCGCGCATGGGCGAAGGGCAATCGCTTGCCCCTCACGATGTCGCGGGTGGATCACATGTTGGGATAATTCGGCCCGTCACCGCCCTGTGGAACCGTCCAGTGAATGTTCTGGCTCGGGTCCTTGATATCGCAGGTCTTGCAGTGGACGCAGTTCTGGAAATTGATGACGAACTTGTCCTCGTCCCCGTCCTTCACGAACTCGTAGACGCCCGCGGGGCAATACCGCTGCGACGGGCCCGCGTATTCCGGCAGGTTCACCGCCACCGGCACCGTGCTGTCGCGCAGCTTCAGGTGCGCGGGCTGGCTCTCCTCGTGGTTGGTGAAGGAAAACGCCACGTTGGTCAGCCGGTCGAAGGACAATTTGCCGTCGGGCTTGGGATAGTCGATCGGGTTCCAGCGCGCGGCCTTTTCCGTCGCCTCCGCGTCGGTCTTGCCGTGGCTCTTGGTGCCGAAGAAGCTGAAGCCCAGCGTGTTCGTCCACATGTCGAGCCCGCCAAGCGTCAGGGACGCCATCAGCCCGCTTTGCGACCAGATCGGCTTGACGTTGCGCACCTTTTTCAGGTCCGCCCCGATCGGGCCTTCGCGCACCTCGGTCTCGTAATCGTTCAATTCGTCCGATGCGCGGCCAGCCTTGATCGCGGCATGGGCCGCCTCCGCCGCGGCCTTGCCCGACAGCATGGCGTTGTGATTGCCCTTGATCCGCGGAACGTTGACCATGCCGACCGAACATCCCAGCAACGCCACGCCCGGCGCCACCATCTTGCACATCGACTGATAGCCGCCTTCGGTGATCGCGCGCGCGCCATAGGCCACGCGTTTTCCGCCCTCCAGAAGCTCCGCCACCATCGGGTGATGCTTGAAACGCTGGAATTCCATGTACGGAAACAGGTGCGGGTTCTTGTAGTTCAGGTGAACCACGAAGCCCACGTAAACCTGATTGTTCTCAAGATGATAGATGAAGGACCCGCCGCCTGCATTCTTGCCCAGCGGCCAGCCCATCGTATGCGTGACGGAGCCTTCGCGGTGCTTCTCGGGGTCGATCTCCCAGATCTCTTTCATGCCGAGGCCGTATTTCTGCGGCTCGTGACCCTCGCCCAGATTGTATTTGCCGATCACTTCCTGACTCAGGCTGCCGCGCACGCCTTCGGACAGGAACACGTATTTGCCAAGCAGTTCCATGCCCGGTTCCGTGCCTTCCCCGTAGGAGCCATCGGCCTCCAGCCCGAAGACACCGGCCACCACGCCGCGCACTTCGCCGTTGTCGCCATAGACGATTTCGGAACACGCCATGCCGGGGAAGATCTCCACCCCCAACTCCTCCGCCTGCTCCGCCATCCAGCGACAGATATTGCCCATGCTCACGATGTAATTGCCGTGGTTGTTCATCAGGGGCGGCATGGGCCAGTTGGGGATGCGGATGCCCCCCGCCTCACCGAGCATGTAGAAATTATCGTCGCGCACCGGCACGTTCAGGGGCGCGCCCTTGTCCTTCCAATCCGGGATCAGCGCATCCAGGCCCACCGGGTCCAGCACCGCGCCCGACAGGATATGGGCGCCGACCTCCGACCCCTTTTCAAGCACCACGACATTCAGGTCCGCATCCAGCTGTTTCAGCCGGATCGCCGCGGACAGGCCCGCGGGACCTGCACCGACGATGACCACGTCGTATTCCATGCTTTCGCGTTCGATCTCGGACATCTGACCGGTCCCTCTCAAGCTGTCGGCGGGCCGTTGCGACGGCCCGGAAATGGCGTTCGGAAAGGCCTAGCGCGTCCCCCATGGGCGGTCAATTATGACGCTGTGGCACAAGGTCCCGGCCTGACGATATGACGCGACTGGTCATCGGGGCCGTTCCCGCTAGGTCGCGCCCGAAAGGAGACTTCCAAATGTTGCGTATCCTCTATTTCGTCCTCTTTCTGATCGGCCTCTATCCCTGGGTGCATTTCTATCGCTGGTTCGATCAAAACGGATGGGACCTCGGCCCGATGATCGACGCCTGGTATGTGAACGAAGCGACGACCGGCATCACGTGGGACCTCACGATCGCGGCGATGGTGCTGGTGGTCTGGACCATCGTGGAACTCGTCCGCCATCGCGATTGGTGGTTCCTTCTGGTCGTGCCCGCGACCTTCGGGGTCGGCGTGTCCGCGGGGTTGCCGCTGGCGCTGTTTCTGATCGCGCGCCGGACCGGCGCCTAGACGCCGCGTCTATACCAAACCTATACCAACCCTATACCAAGGCTAGACGCCCGGTTTTCGCGGCCCTTTGAACCGGACCCAATCGGTGCTACCTGCGCGCAGGGCAAGCTCAAGGAACCCCTGCGGATGGACCATTTCCTTTACAAAAACGGCATTCTGCACGCCGAAGATGTCGCTTTGCCGGAAATCGCGGCCGCCGTGGGCACACCGTTCTACGTCTATTCCTCCGCCACCCTGACCCGGCATTTCCAGGTGTTCGAGGACGCGCTGGCGGGGCTCGATCACCTGATTTGCTACGCGATGAAAAGCAATTCCAATCAAGCTGTTATCGCGCATATGGCGTCACTTGGCGCGGGCATGGACGTGGTGTCGGGCGGCGAATATCACCGTGCCCGCGCCGCCGGTGTACCCGGCGACCGTATCGTGTTCTCCGGCGTCGGAAAGACCGCCGAGGAAATGGCGCTCGCGCTGGAGGGCGGCATTCGCCAATTCAACGTCGAATCCGAGCCCGAGCTGCAACGCCTCAGCCAAGTCGCTGAACGCATGGGAAAAACCGCGCCCATCACCATCCGCGTGAACCCCGATGTCGACGCCAGAACCCACGAAAAGATCGCCACCGGCCGCAAGGAAGACAAGTTCGGCATCCCGATCGCCCGCGCGCGGGAGGTTTATCGGCTTGCCGCATCGCTCCCCGGCCTTCAGGTCATCGGCATCGACGTCCATATCGGCAGCCAGCTGACCGATCTTGAACCGTTTGAAATCGCTTACAAAAAGGTGGCCGAACTCACCCACGCATTGCGCGCCGACGGGCATGAGATCTCGCGGCTCGACCTCGGCGGCGGCCTCGGCATCCCCTATGAGCGCTCCAACACCGCGCCCCCCCTGCCCCTAGAATACGGGGAGGTCATCAAGCGCACCGTCGGTGACCTGGGCTGCGAGATCGAGATTGAACCGGGCCGCCTGATTTCTGGCAATGCAGGGCTGCTTGTTGCCTCCACGATCTACGTAAAGCACGGGGAAGACAGGGATTTTTTGATCCTCGACGCCGCCATGAATGACCTGATCCGGCCCGCCATGTACGGCGCCTGGCACGACATGGTGCCGGTCGTGGAACCCGCGCCGGGGGCTGAGCAGACGCCCTACGACATTGTCGGCCCCGTCTGCGAAAGCGGGGATACCTTCGCCAAACAGCGCAACCTGCCCGCGATGGCGGAGGGGGACCTGATCGCCTTCCGCTCCGCCGGGGCCTACGGTGCGGTGATGAGCAGCGAATACAACTCCCGCCCGCTGATCCCCGAGGTCATGGTGAACGGCGATCAATTCGCCGTCATCCGGGCGCGTCCATCGTTTGACGACATGATAAACCGCGATACAATTCCCACATGGGTGTAAACCACCTGTCGGCCCGACGCGGGCCGCGAAAGGGAAAATGACCGACACGACCGGCCCCAAAGACGGCGCGTTGAAGCGCCTGATCTGGCCCCTGCGGCTGACCCGTCTTGGCCTTGTGGCCGAACGGGCGGTGCGGGCGTTCTGGCCCGTCTGGACCCTTGCGTTCATCGTGCTTGCCGGCCTCGCATTCGGCGCGGGAACGGCGGTTCCGGGCAACGTTGCATGGCCCGCCTTGGGCCTTCTGGGGCTGATTTTTCTGGGGCTTCTGGTGCTTGGCTTCATCCGGTTCAAGATGCCCACGCGGGACGAGGCGTTGGAGCGTCTTGACCGCACGATGCCGGGCCGTCCGATCACCACCTTGCTGGATACACCCGCGGTCGGAGGCCGGGACGCAGCCAGCCGCTCGGTCTGGGCCACGCACATATCCCGGATGGCAGAACGCGCCGCGTCGGCCCGCGCGCCGGAGCCGGATCTGCGCCTGTCTTCGCGCGACCCCTACGCCCTGCGTTACATCGGGGCGACCGCGCTTGCGATGGCCGTCCTCTTCGGGGCGTTCGGTCGGGTCGCCGATGTCGGCAATGTTCCGCTTGGCGCGGGGCCGGCCACGGCATCCTCGGGCCCATCCTGGGAAGGCTGGGTGGAGCCGCCGTTATATACCGGTCTTCCGTCGCTCTACCTCAACGACATCCTCGCGGACGGCTTCGATGCGCCCCTCGGCTCCGAAGTGACGCTGCGCAGCTATGGCCAGCCCGGGGAGATCACCCTGCGCACCGACATCGGCCCAGTGCCGGAGCCTGATCCGAATGCCTATGCCCAGACCGTCGTGATGGAGCAGGGCGGAACGCTTGCCGTTGATGGCCCGGGCGGGCGCGAATGGCTGGTCTCCGTGCGCCCCGACGCGGCCCCGACGGTGACGCTGGAAGGGGAGGTCGAAGGCGACGCGCCCGCATCCATGCAATTCACCTTCACTGCCATGGACGATTACGGTGTGCGGTCCGGCACCGCGACGATCCGCCTGAACGTGGATGCCATGGATCGTCGCCATGGCCTGATCGTCGATCCCGAACCCCGTGCCGCAATCGTGCTGGACCTGCCGATGCCGTTCCGTGGTGACCGTGCCGAGTTCACCGAAGTGATGCTTGAGGATCTGTCCGAACATCCCTTCGCAAACCTGCCGGTCACGCTGACCCTGACCGTCACCGACGATGCGGGGCAGATCGGCACCGTGTCCTATGACGTGGCCCGCCTGCCCGGACGGCGTTTCTTCGATCCGCTGGCCAATGCGCTTGTGGAAATCCGCCGCGACATCCTGTGGAGCCGGGAGAATGCCACGCGCAGCGCAAGGTTGCTGCGCGCAATCACGCATCTGCCGGAACCCGACCTGCACGAGGGCGTGTACCTGCCGCTCCGCTCCGCGATCAACCGGCTGGAAAGCGCCATAGATTTCATCTCCGAAGACACGCAGGAGCAGGTGGCCGAAATACTTTGGGAGGCCGCGCTTGAACTGGAACTCGGTGATCTTTCAAGCGCGCTGGAGCGTCTGCAACGCGCGCAGGAACGGCTGGCCGAGGCTATGCGCCGCGGCGCCAGCGACGAGGAAATCGCGCAACTGATGCAGGAAATGCGCGAGGCGATGAACGAATATATTCAGGAGCAGGCCCGCAACGCGGAACCCGGCGACGGCACCGACCAACCCGATCGGGGCGAGTCGCAGGAATTGTCCATGTCCGACCTGGAAGAGATGCTGCAGCGCATCGAGGAATTGATGCAGGAAGGCCGGATGGCGGAGGCCATGGAGATGATGCAGGCCCTGCAACAGATGCTCGAAAACCTCGAATTCACCCAAGGGGGCGAAGGCGGCGACGGGCCGCAGACGCCGGGCCAGGAGGCGATGGAGGGCCTGCAGGACACGCTGCGCGGTCAGCAGGGACTGAGCGACGACAGCTTCCAGGAATTGCAGGACCAGTTCAATCCGAACCGCCCAGGCCAGCAAAGCGAACAGCAGGGCGAGGCCCCGCAAGGCGGCCAGACCGGCGAGGACGGCGAAAACCCCGGCGCGGGCCAAGGCGGCGACAACGAGGAAAATGCGGGGTCCCTCGCGGACCGGCAGGAACAACTACGCCGGCAACTCGAACAGCAGCAAAGCCAGCTGCCCGGCACGGGGACGGAAGCCGGGGACGAGGCCATGCGCCAGCTGGACGATGCGGGCCGCGCGATGGAGGAGGCCGCGGAGGCGCTTGAACGGGGCGACATCGCCGAAGCGCTCGACCTGCAATCCGAAGCGATGGAAGCGATCCGCGAGGGGATGACCCAACTGGGCGAGGCCCTGGCGCAGGAGCAGGGCGCAGACCCCGGGCAAGGCCAGGCCGAGGGCAACATGGCCGAAAGCCGCCCGCTGGAAGACCCCCTTGGGCGACAGGCGGGCAACAACGGCGCATTCGGTTCGGACGAAGGGTTGGAAGGCGGCGAAGATGCCCGCGAAAGGGCGCGCGAATTGCTCGACATTCTACGTGATCGCGCCGCCGATCAGGGCCGTCCCGAGGTGGAGCTTGATTACCTGCGCCGTCTGTTGGACCAGTTCTGAGCCGCGCGCGACCTAGCTGTCACCGGCCAGCGAACGCGCCATGTCATCCAGCCAGAAGCGCCCGGAATTCACCAGATCGACATAGCTTTCCAGCGATCCGGCCAAGGCCGGCACCGCAGCCGCGATTTCGCCTGCGTAAAGATAAAGCAGCAAGGCCACGATCGCCGCCAGGATCACCATGAGGAACCCACGGCGGGATTGTGCGCGCCGTCTTGCGCCTGCCCCGATCGTGTCGACGTCGGTGGCGTCCTCCTCCCCCTCGGACCGGTCGCCCGTGGCGCGCAGGGTGGAGTTGATTTCTTCGATATCGGGGAGCAATTCACGCCGGGACGCCGCGGCGGCGGACGCGACTGCCGCCTCGATGCTCTCGGTATCGAAGGCATCCTCGGCCGCTTCCAGCTCTGCGATACGGCGATTGCGCGGCGTGTCGGTCGGGTCGTCCAGCGACATCTCGTCCTGCACCTCGACCGGGTCAGCCACCGCCTCCGCCCGGCGCAGGCGCGCCTCCCGCTCCGCTTCTTCGCGCAGGATATCGGCGACGCCGGGGTCGATCTGGCGTCGGGGCGGGCGTGGCGGGACATCGTCCGCGTCGGTGTCGCCATCGGGGCCATCCGGTGCTTCGACGTCCACCTCGGTCAATCTGGGGGATGCGGCTTGCGCTTCGTGCGCCGGTTCCGCGCCTTCCGCTACGGGCGCGGGCGCGTCCGGCTCGGCGCGCACGCCGGGCTGAAACCATGTGCTCGAACAGTTAGAGCATTGCACGTCCCGCCCGGCGGCCGGGATCATGCTTTCATCAACCTCGTAGCGGGCGCTGCAATTCGGGCAGGTTAGGCGCATTGGTTCCCGGTCTTTGTCTGGGGCGCGTCACACACGGCGCGCAGGGCCACGACGCTGAACAATCCCAGCGGATGAGAAACATTGTATCTGAAAGTCTTAGCAACCTCTCTGTTCCATTCCAAGGCCCGCAAACCGCACCGCGCGTGGCCGTTGCATCCCTGCGCCAATCCCCGTCACGGCTGTGGGGGCGCGATTGCAAGTGTCCGCCAAGGGTGCAAGACAGGGGCAACGATTTCGCCAAGGACAAGATCCCCGATGATCGAAATGCAGGATGCCGCCTATGGCTACGGGGCCGAACCGCTTCTGGCCGACCTGTCCCTGCAACTGGCGCCCGGTTCGTTTCACTTCCTTACGGGGCCATCGGGTGCGGGCAAGACCACCTTCCTCAAGCTGTGCTACGCAGAGCTTTTGCCCACCGGCGGCTCGGTCAGCCTGTTCGGCCACACCGCCACCGGCCTGACCCGCGACGGCATCGCCGATCTGCGTCAGCGCATCGGTGTCGTGCATCAGGATTGTGCGTTTCTGGACCATTTGTCGGTGAACGAGAACATTGCCCTGCCCCTGACCGTGTCGGCCAAGGGCAGCATGGTTCAGGACGCGAATTTGAGTGAACTGGTTGGCTGGGTCGGCCTGTCGTCGCGCGCCAACGCCCTTCCGCCCGAGCTGTCGGGCGGTGAACGGCAGCGCGCGGCGCTGGCCCGTGCGATCATCATGGACCCCGATTTGATCCTGGCCGATGAGCCCACGGGGAACGTCGATTGGGATATGTCCCTGCGCCTGCTGAACCTACTGATCGAGCTCAACAAACTTGGCAAAACGGTCGTGATCGCGACCCATGACCTCGCCCTGATCCGGGCCGCGAAGCAAAAGGTGCAGGCCCGCGTCCTGCGCATCCAGGGCGGGCAGATCATGGCGGCGGGGGCGGATTTATGAGCGTGCGCGGCGATCTTCTGGCTTTGGTGCGCGGCGACAGCCAGGCGGATCGCGTGGTTCCCCGCAGCGGGCAATCGGCGCGCCTGACCCTTGCGACGGCCGCGGCGATGGCGTTCCTTGCCGTCTTCGCCATGGCCCTGTCCACTGCGTCGGGGCGCCTGGCCGATCGCTGGTCCGACAGCCTCGCCCAATCCTCCACCATCCGCATTTCCGCCCCCCCGGCGGAGTTGGAGGCCCAGACCTGGGCCGTTCTGACCGTGCTGGAACAGACGCCCGGCGTGGAAAGCGCCAATGCGTTGAGCGACGAGGATCAACAGGCTTTGCTTGCGCCGTGGTTCGGCCCGGACCTGCCACTGGACGACCTTCCCATCCCGCGCCTGATCGAAATCACGGAAACGGCGGGCGGCTTCGACGCCGACGGGTTGCGCCAGCGCCTGGCCGCCGAAGCGCCGGGCGCGGTGCTGGACGACCATGACCGATGGCGGCGGCCCCTGGTCGAAGCTGCCTCCCGCCTGCGGCTCCTGGGGGCGCTTGCCCTGATCCTGATCCTTGCCGCCACCGGCGCGATGGTCACGCTGGCCGCCCAATCGGCCCTTTCGGCCAACGAACAGGTGATCCGCGTAATGCGCCTTGTGGGGGCGCGCGACAGCTATATCGCGCGCGCCTTCGTGCGGCGCTTCACCATCCGGGCCTTGACCGGGGCCGCCGCGGGCACGGTGGCGGGCATCCTTGCGGTGATGATCCTGCCATCCGCACGGGACACTGCGGCGATCCTGACCGGCCTTCGCTTTTCGGGCGCATCGTGGATCTGGCCGCTTCTGATCCCGCCGCTCGCCGCGGCCACCGCCTTTGCGGCTACGCGCATCGCGGCCTTCCGCACGCTCAGGGGCCTGAAATGATCCAGTGGATCCGCTCGCTGCTGTTCATCATCCAGATGTATCTGGCGATGCTGGTGATCGCGTTCGTGTTCTTTCCCTACGCGCTGGTCAGTCCCGCCGGGGCCTACGCGGCCTGCCACACGTTCTGTCGTTGGGTGTTCTGGACGATGGGATGGATGGTCGGCCTGAAGCTGGACATCCGCGGCACCCCACCCACGGACGAGGTGATGATCGCGGCCAAGCACCAGAGCTTCCTCGATATCATGGCGATCTACCATTCCGTTCCGCGCGGCAAGTTCATCATGAAGCGCCAACTGATGTTTGCGCCGATCCTCGGGCAGTACGCCCTGCGTCTGGGCTGCGTTCCCGTCAATCGCGGCAAGCGTGGCGTCGCGATCAAGAAGATGCTCGACGATGTGCGCAGCGGCAAGCAGCAGGGCGGGCAATTGATCATCTATCCCCAGGGCACGCGCACGGCACCGGGGGCCATCGCGCCCTACAAGGTGGGCACCGGCGCGCTTTACGATCAACTGGGACAGCCCTGCGTTCCGGTGTCCACGAATGTCGGCCTCTACTGGCCCAAGCGCGGCATCCTGCGATCCCCCGGCACGGCCGTTGTGGAGTTCCTGCCGCGGATCGAACCGGGCCTGCCGAAAGAAGCGTTCATGGCAAAGCTGGAGGCCGAGATCGAAGTCTCCAGCACCGCCCTTCTAGAGGAGGCTGGCTTCCGTGCAGATCATTGAAGATATCGAAAGGCTTGAAGCACTTTATGGGGCGCCTGCGCCGAACTCGGTTGCCAAGGTCACACCTCGCCTGACGCCCCACTACCGCACATGGATCGACGCCGCGCGGTTCGTGATCCTGTCCACGGTCGGTCCCGAAGGCACCGACGCCAGCCCGCGCGGAGACGATGGGCCGGTCGTGCGCATCGTGGACGACACGACGCTTTGGCTGCCAGATTGGCGCGGCAACAACCGGATCGACAGCTTGCGCAACATCGTGCGGGACGGGCGCGTGTCGCTCATGTTCATGGTGCCCGGTGCGCATAGCGTGGTGCGCATTAATGGCACCGCAAAGCTGAGCGTCGATCCCGACCTGACCGAGAGTTTCGAGCAGAAGGGCCGCCACCCGAAATCGGTCATCGTCGTCTCGGCGGAGGAGGTTTACTTCCAATGCGCGAAGGCGCTCATGCGGTCGGACCTCTGGGCGCGCGATGACGCGGAAGGGCTTCCGACCGCCGGTGCCTTCATCAAGGAAATGGTCGCAGAATTCGACGGCGACACCTACGACAAGGGCTACCCCGAATACGCCAAGGCGAAGATGTGGTGAAGGCGTTGGCCTACCTGCTGTTCCTTGCCGGGGTGCTGATCGCGGTTCTGGCCGGTTTCACGCTATTCGCCGCGATCACCGATTTCGGTCAGCGCGGTTGCCCGGGGGCCGCGCAATGCTCGGACGCGGTCAGCGTGATGGTGCTGTCGGGATGCGCGCTGGTCGCGGCGGCCGTGATGATGTTCGCCGGTGTGGTGTTCGTGCGCCGGTAGTATCAGCCGGCGGGGCCGCGCGATCAGGCGGCCAGCCCCTTTGACCCCATATCGAGGAATTTCCGCCGACGGCTTGCAATAAGGCTGTCGCGATCCGCCTCTCCGAACCCTGCCAGCATCGATGCCAGCGCCTTGCCCACCGCCGCGATAGCCGCGTCCTTGTCGCGCTGCGCCCCGCCGAGCGGTTCCTTGATGACCACGTCGCAGACACCAAGGCGGTGAAGATCCTGCGCCGTCAGGCGCAAGGCTTCCGCCGCTTCGCGCATCTTTTCGGCATCCTTCCACAGGATCGACGCGCAGCCCTCGGGGCTGATGACGGAATAGATCGAGTGCTCCAGCATGGCGAGGCGGTCGGCGGTCGCGAAGGCCACGGCCCCGCCGGACCCGCCTTCCCCGATGATGACGGAGATAAGCGGCACACCCACCTGAAGGCAGGTTTCGGTGGATCGGGCAATCGCCTCGGACTGGCCACGCTCCTCCGCGCCCTTTCCGGGATAGGCGCCGGGCGTGTCGACGAGCGTCAGGATCGGGAGGTTGAAGCGGTCGGCCATCTCCATCAGCCGCACGGCCTTGCGATACCCTTCGGGGCGGGCCATGCCGAAATTGCGCTCGATCCGCGTCTTGGTGTCGAACCCCTTCTCGTGGCCGATGACGACGACGGGGCGGTCGTTGAACCGCGCCAAACCGCCCATGACGGCGTGGTCGTCCGCAAAATTCCGGTCTCCGGCCAGCGGCGTATACTCGGTGAACAACGCCTTGATGTAGTCCTTGCAATGGGGCCGGTTGGGGTGCCGCGCCACCTGGCATTTCCGCCAAGGCGTCATGTCGGTGTAAAGGTCGCGCAGCAAATCGGCGGCCTTCTTGTC
The DNA here is from genome assembly GCF_020177575.1 of Hasllibacter sp. MH4015. NCBI lineage: Bacteria > Pseudomonadati > Pseudomonadota > Alphaproteobacteria > Rhodobacterales > Roseobacteraceae > Hasllibacter > Hasllibacter sp. MH4015. The sequence goes on along the minus strand of NZ_JAHTBK010000001.1, from coordinate 3,610,374 downwards.
GAGCGCGGCGGCCTGATCCTCGACATCCATGCCTTCTTCGCGGCGGGCCATGGCGCGCAATTCCTCGGCCTTGCCTTCGATCTCCGCCAGCGGCTTTTCGAAATCGAGATAGTTCATCGCGCCTGACCCTCGTTGCCATGGCCCGAGCATCATCGGGCCGCCTTGGTATATGACAACCCGTGGGGGCGGATGCAACTCAGCCGCTGCATCCGCCACCTAGCATCAGTTTATCTTGCGGCGGTCCATCAGGAAGTCGGCCTTGCGGAACAGCGCGTCATGTTCCGCCGGGCTGAACAATCGACCACGGCGCAGGGCGCTTTTCTGGCCCGGCCGCAGGGGCGACATCTCGGCCCGGCGCATCTGGTACCAAGGGGCGTCCTCCGCGTTCGCCTCATTCTCGATGACACGCAGGAACATCGCCGGATCGCTCAGTGGTACGGCGGTCACGTGATACCTCATCGCCGCACCGCCAGTGTCACGCGACCGATCCTGAAGGTCGTGTCGGATATCGTCGACAAGCTGTGGCGCGACGAGCATCTCATCCTGGGTCAGCGGGATCAGGACGCGCCCGCCTTCCGTTTGTCCGGCCAAGTTGGCTTGGGACAGAAACGATTCAAGCCCGTGGCGATTGATGCCGTGCCGATGGGTCTTCAGCCCGGCGCGCGCCAAAACCGCGTTGAAGGCGTCAAATCGCGGCTCGATTGCAAGAAGGCCCGCATATGTCCCAAGCGAGTGGGCGGCGAAGGCATTTGTCACGTCGCGCGCAAATGCGGGGCCGGTCAGCAGCCCCGTTTCCGGGTCGCGCGTTGCCGCTGCCTGCATCTCGTCCATGATCCGGATACGCCGATTCTCCCGCTCCATCAGGGCGGCAAGCGTCGGCACCGCGACCAGGTTGGCCGCGAGGATCGGAAGGCCAGCATTCATCAGGAACCACGCGGCCAAATCACTTGGCAAGGCCAACGCGCCCAAGAGATGGGACGACATCGCAAGGGCCAGCCCAAGCAGGATCGGGAAGCCGCGATCGCCCAGATGCGCAGTCTTGCGCGCCCAGATGATGCCGGCCAAGGCGGCGATCACGATGCTGATCCAGCCCGCGAGCATCCCCACGCCGCCCAATTCCCACCGCCCCAGAAGCGCGATTGCCACGCAAGGCAGAACGCCGCGCCATCCAAGAAACGCGCCGGCCAAGGCCACCGGGACCGCCCGCATATCAATGATCAGGCCCTCAAAGGGCTCGATCGGGTTGTGCATCTGCACCACCGCGAGGATGCCGAACAGGATGCCCAGAACCGACGGCGCAAGCAGCGCGCCCACAAATCTGCGGCGCACGAAGCCATAACTCTCCGCCAGCAGCGCCATGACCGCCAACGCCGCGACGAAATCCATCAACACGGAAAAACTCATAACCCACCCCAAGCTACCATTACTCACCGGGGACAGGCCTACGACGCGACAGTTTCGGAGGGCTTAATTCTTCCTACGAGGCGGCGATCATTTCAGCTTGTTTTACGATAACTTCGGCCTGCTTGATCGACGCAATATCAACCAAGCGTCCCTTGTAAACCGTGGCCCCTGCACCGTCGGACTTTGCCTGCTCCATCGCGGCGAGGATCTCTCTCGCCTCTGCCACGGCGGTGTCCGATGGGGTGAAAACCTCGTTGGCCAGCGCGATCTGCTTCGGGTGGATCGCCCATTTCCCGACCATGCCAAGCGTGGCGGAGCGGCGGGCCTGCGCGCGGTATCCATCGTCGTCCGAGAAATCGCCGAACGGGCCGTCCACGGGCAGAACGCCGTGGGTTCGGCACGCCGCGACAATGGCCGCCTGCGCCCAGTGCCACGGGTCGGACCAGTGCTTCTCCCCCTCGCGCAGCATGTAGTAGTTTTCCTGCGTGCCGCCGATGCCGGTGGTCTGCATCCCCATGGAGGCGGCGAAATCCGCGGCCCCGAGGCTCATCGCCTGCATTCGGGGGGAGGCGGCGGCAATCTCCTCCACGTGGGCGATGCCGGCCGCGCTTTCGATGATGACTTCAAAGCCGATGGGCTTCGTGCGCCCCTGTGCCGTCTCGATGGCCGTGACCAGCGCATCGACGGCATAGACATCCGCCGCGCAGCCCACCTTGGGGATCATGATGATGTCGAGCCGATCGGTCTCCGCCTCCAGCAGGTCCACCACGTCGCGGTACCAGTACGGCGTGTCGAGGCCGTTGATCCGCACGCTGAGCGTCTTGTTGCCCCACTCCACCGAACCAATCGCCTCGATCACGTTGGCGCGCGCCTGCGCCTTGTCGTCGGGGGCAACGGAATCCTCCAGGTCGAGGTTGATGACATCCGCATCCGACGCCGCCATCTTCGCAAACAGCTTGGTGTTGGACCCCGGTCCGAACAATTGGCACCGGTTCGGGCGGGCGACGGGTTGCGGCTGAAGACGGAAGCTCATTGGGACCTCACGAAAGGATATTGCGCGTGCATTCCCGTGAGGGGTAATTTATTGCGCCGCAGCGCACAAGTGCCGCAGCGCAGAAATCAGCGGTCCCGGCGATTTCGCTTGCGCCGGTGGGTCGCGTATTCCGTGGGGATCAGGATCAAGGCCGCCGCTGACGCCACGATGGCATCCAGCCCCGCAGAGCCGAGGCTGAAATTGAACAGCGACCGGACGAAGTAGAAAACCAGCACCGCCCCCCATGCGATGAAGATCGACGGCACGATGCCGTTATGGGTCCATCCCCATTTCTCGAACAGGAACGCCACGATCCCCGCGATCATCAGCGAGCCGAAAAACGAAAACAGGATCATGCGTGATCTCCCAAAAACTGCCCCGGCGCGATGCGCGCGCCGCGTGCCCAATCTTCCGCCGCCATCGGCCCCTTGCCCTCGGGCTGGACCTGAACCAATTCCACCGCCCCGTCCCCGCAAGCGATCACGGTGCCATCGAGGACCTGCCCCGGCGTACCCTGCCCGTTGCCCAATCGACAGCGAAGCAGTTTCAGGCGCTTGCCGCCCGCCACGGTCCATGCGCCGGGAAACGGTGACAGGCCCCGGATCAGACGATCTATATGGGGGGCGGGGGCGGTCCAATCCACCTTTGCTTCGGATTTGCTGATCTTTTCGGCATAGGTCACGCCACCCTCGGGCTGGGGCTCTGCCACCAATCGCTCCAGGTTGGGCAAGGCCGCGCGGATCAGATCGGCCCCCATCCCGGACAATCGGTCATGCAGGTCCCCGGACGTGTCTTCCGGCCCGATGTCGCACAGCATCCGGTGCAGGACCGGCCCGGTATCAAGACCTGCCTCCATTTGCATCAGGCACACGCCGGTGGTTCGGTCGCCGGCCATGATGGCCCGCTGGATTGGCGCCGCCCCACGCCAGCGCGGCAGGTCGGAGGCATGGACATTCACACAACCAAGGCGCGGCGCGTCGAGGATGGGTTGTGGTAGGATCAAGCCATAGGCGACCACGACCGCCACATCGGCCTCCAGCGCCGCAAACTCTGCCTGCGCGTCGGCATTCTTCAGGCTCACCGGATGGCGCACCGGCAGGCCAAGCGCCTCCGCCCGCGCCTGAACCGGGCTGGGGCGGTCCTTCTTGCCACGCCCGGCGGGCCGGGGCGGTTGGGAATAGACGGTCGCGACCTCGTGCCCCTCCTCGACCAGCGCATCGAGGATCGGGACGGAAAAGTCTGGCGTTCCCATGAAGATCACTCGCATCAGCGGACCTTTCGAGCTTTCTTCAACAGCATATCGCGCTTCACCTTGGACAGATTGTCGAAATACATCCGCCCCGCCAGGTGGTCGATCTGATGCTGGACGGAAGTGGCCCAGAGGCCGACAAATTCCTGCCGGACCCGCAGGCCCATATGATCGGTAAAGGCCACCGTGACTGTGGCAGGGCGTGAGACCTTCGCCGTCACGCCCGGCAGGTTGGGGCTGCCTTCGGGATAGGTATTCCTCTCGGCGGAGCGGGAGACGATTTCCGGGTCCGCCATGCGGATCGGGCGGCCCCGTTCGTCGCTGGCATCCACCACGGCCAGGCGCAGCATCACGCCGATTTGCGGTGCGGCCAGGCCCAATCCGGGCATCGCCTCCATCGTGTCGATCATGTCATCCCAGATTGCGCGGTGATCCTCGGTGATCTGGCCGACCTCGGCGGCCGGTGAGCGGAGGCGTTTGTCGGGCCACGGGACGAAAGGTCTAACCGCCATAGCGCGCCTCGAACTCGGTCCGTGCCTTCGGGGCTTGATGGTCGAAAATCACGCGACCGTTCAGGTGATCAAATTCGTGCTGGATGCAGCGTGCGGCAGGACCCTCGAACATCTCGTCCTGCGACATTCCGAGACGGTCAATGAACGCGATCTGAACGGAGGACGGGCGGGTCACGGGCATCGGCAGATCGGGGATCGAAAGGCATTGCTCCTCCATCTCCGCATGCGCCACCTCGTCATGGAAGCTGAGATGCGGGTTGACGAATGCCATCGGCGCGGGCGTGCCCTCTTTCCAAGCCACGTCCACCACGAAAACCCGCTGCATCACACCGATCTGCGGGGCGGCGAGGCCACGGCCCTTGGCGGCATACATCGTCTCAAACAGGTCATCGATCAGGGCAGGAAGGGCAGGATCATCCGCGTCCGCGGGCGCACAGACCCGACTGAGCCGCGGATCGGGCCATAGCAGGATCTCGCGCAGGCTCACACGCCTTCCCGCGCGCGGTCCCGCTTCAGCTTGACCATTTTCCGGGTGATCAACTGGCGCTTCAACCCGCTTAGGTAGTCGATGAACAGCTTGCCCTCCAAGTGGTCGATCTCGTGCTGGACGCAGGTGGCCCAGAGGCCGTCGAAATCCTCCTGCTGCTCATTGCCGTCCGTGTCGATCCAGCGCACCGTCACAGCCTCCGGTCGCGTCACATCGGCGTAGATCTCAGGGATCGACAGGCAGCCTTCCTCATACGTGTTCTGTTCGTCCGAGGACGCCACGACCTCCGGGTTGAACATTGCAAGCGGACGGGGCGCCGCGCCCTCCTCCTTCACGCAATCCAGAACGATCAGCCGCGTGTTCACGCCGATCTGCGGCGCGGCCAGCCCGATGCCCGGCGCGTCATACATGGTGGACAGCATGTCCTTGGCCAGTGCGCGCAACTCGTCGGACAGGTCAGCCACGGGGGCCGCCACTTTCTTCAGGCGCGGGTCGGGATGGATCAGGATCGGACGTATCATGGGCGGTGATGTAGTCCATCGCGCGGCGCGAATAAAGGGCGTGCCATGCCATCGCGCCCGCCACCTTGCGGCCAGCGCAGAGCGCGCTACGGTCCGCATCACGCAACATCCCGGAGAACCCCATGTCATTTGATGAAGTCATCGACCGTCGCGGCACCCATTGCGTGAAATGGGACATGATGGAAACGCTGTATGGCGTGTCCCCCGAGGACGGGATTTCGATGTGGGTGGCCGACATGGACTTCCGCCCCCCGCAATGCGTGCAGGACGCCGTTCAGGCGATGGTCGACCACGGCATCTACGGGTATTTCGGGGATGACAGCAAATACCGCGCGGCGATCTGCTGGTGGATGCAGGAACGCCACGGCTGGACGGTCGATCCGTCTCACATCTTCTCCACCCATGGACTGGTGAACGGGACGGCCATGTGCCTGGACACGTTTACCAATGAAGGTGACGGCGTGGTTCTGTTCACGCCCGTCTACCATGCCTTCGCCAAGGTGATTAACGCCTCTGGCCGGGACCTGTGCGAATTGGAGATGCCGCAGGAAAACGGGCGCTATGTCCTTGATTTCGAGGCGTTTGACTCGCAGATGAAGGGGCACGAGAAGATGCTTGTCCTGTGCTCCCCCCACAATCCCGGCGGGCGCGTCTGGACGGAGGCGGAGTTGCAGGGCGTGGCCGATTTCTGCAAGCGGCACGACCTTATCCTGGTCTCAGACGAGATCCACCACGACCTTCTGATGCCCGGTCAGAGCCATATTCCCATGGCCAAGATCGACGGGATCGAGGATCGGCTGGTGATGATGACGGCGGCGACGAAGACCTTCAATATCGCGGGCTCCCATATCGGGAACGTCATCATCGCCGACGAGACCCTGCGCGCGAAATTCGCGGCGCGGATGGCGGCCATGGGGATGTCCCCCAATTCCTTCGGCGTGTTCATGGTGACAGCCGCATACAGTCCCGCCGGCGCTGCGTGGGTGGACGAGCTGCGCGGCTATATCGCTGAAAACGCGCGCATTTTCGACGAGGGCATCAATGCCATTCCCGGCCTGCGCTCCATGGCACTTGAAGCCACCTACCTTGGATGGGTCGACTTTTCCGGCACCGGGATGGCGCGGGAGGAATTTACCAAACGCGTCACGGAGGATGCGAAGATTGCGGTGAATTACGGTCCGACCTTCGGCACCGGCGGAGAATCTTTCCTGCGCTTCAACATCGCGACACCGCGCGCCGTCGTCGAGGATGCAGTGGCCCGGATGCGCGCGGCCTTCGGTGATTTGCAGTAGATCAATGGTATATCAATCGAGGGCGGCGATCAGCGCCGCCTCTTGACCGAGGCCGAGAATCCACCCCTCCTCCGCATCGCCTTCGCGCAGCATCCGGTCGAGCCTGTCGGGGTCCAACCGGGCGAAGGCCTGGGCCATCAGGCGGACCTGAACCGCGTCCAAAATCTCCCCCGGCCGGACCCGATCCTTGATCGCGCGGTCAATCAGGCCGGGATAAATCTCGGCCAACACGATCGGGGTGTCCGGTGCCTCGAACGGGCTGACGCTGAGATCGCGGCCATACCGCTTCCGCAACGCGTGAAGATGCGGCAGGCCGAGCAGAACCTGAGAGCCGACGGACCCCGTCGTGAAGAGTTTCCAGCAGGGCTGCGTCCGGGGCAGACGCCGCTCCACCAAGCGCCGCTCCGGCATCCCATGATCGGTGCGAAGGGTGCCCCGCGCGGGCAACATCTGCGTCGCGCGGGCCGCGGGGCATCCCCAGAACGGCCCGATTCCGGGAAAGCGCGCATTCAGCCCCTCGGCCACATCCCACCGGTTGTTTCGATTGCGCGCGTCGTCCGAGATCAGCGCCGCCAGATACGCCCAGAGGTTCAGCGGATCGTCCGACCCGGACACGGCGCGTGCAAAGCCGCGCGGGTATCCGAAGGGAAAATCGAAGCCCACGAGAATGCGCCGCCCGGCCCGAACCTCCCCATCCAACACCCCGGTCAGGCTGCGCAGGGCCGCGTGGCGCGTGCGGTGGTAGCTTGTGGTCGTGGCGCCGTGGCGGCTGAGCCCGATGAAAATCGCGTCCTTGGTGGGCTTGGCCGGTGACGGGGCAGAGCGCGCCGACCAATCGACCATGGCGATCGTATCGAACCCCGTCATGCCAGCCAAGCTTCGGCCCGGGCCAAATCCTGCGCGGTATTCACGTTGAAGAAGGCGGGGGGCGTGGTGTCGGGGAAATCGACGGGCGCTATGCCGTGGTGCCCGGCCCAATCCGTCACTTTCCGCGTGCCTCGCGCCAGCGCCGCGTGCAGATCACCGGCGAGCGCCACGTCCCACAAAGCTGTTGTGCCGTGGAGCCCATCGCCGGTGCGGGCGATGGCGACAGGTCCGTCCGTATCCGCCAGTCGCGCCACCAGATCGCCGGGCAGAAACGGCGTGTCCACGGCCACCGTCAGAACCCGTTCTGCCCCCTGCCCCGCCCCCCATCGCATCGCGGCAAGCACCCCGCCAAGCGGTCCGAGGCCCGGGACCTCATCCCGCACGTGGCCATAGTCGCCCCAGACGCCGGGTCCATTAATCGCCAGCACGCTCACCTGCGGCGCGACCCGGTCCGCCACGTGCCGCCACAGCGGCCGCCCGGCCAGCATCACCTGCGCCTTGTCACCGCCGATCCTGCGCCCCGCACCGCTTGCGAGGATCACCCCGGGAACCTGCCCTGCCTGCGATTGCATCCGCCCCTCCAATGGGTTTACCCCTGTGGCATTACACGGAAATAGCGAACCTCCATGCAACGTGCCACGACTTCCCGCAACGCCTTCTGGCGTGGAGCCCGCGATTGTGGGCCGTTCGTGCTGGTCGCCGGGCCGTTCGGGATGCTGTTCGGTGTCATCGGGACGGAAGCCGGCCTTAACATCGCGCAGGTCATGGGGTTCTCCGTCGTGGTGATCGCGGGCGCGGCGCAATTGGCCGCGCTTCAATTGATGATCGACCAGGCCCCGACCGTGATCGTCCTTCTGTCGGCCATCGCGGTGAACCTGCGCATGGCGATGTATTCCGCGTCCCTTGCGCCCTATCTGGGCAAGGCCCCTTTGTGGCAGCGCGCCTTGGTCGGCTACATGAATGTCGATCAAACCTATGCCGTGTCGATCCTGAAATACGAAGCCGAGCCGTCGATGAACGTAGCGGAGCGCATGGCCTATTTCTTCGGCACGTGCCTTCCGGTTGTTCCTGTGTGGTATGCGGCAACCTTGGCGGGCGCGGTGCTGGGGCAGTCCGTTCCGGGAGACCTGGGCCTGGAATTCGCGGTGCCGATCGCGTTTCTGGCGATCGTGGCCCCCGCCCTGCGCACGCTGGCCCATGTGGCAGCCGCCGGGGCGTCCATCGTGCTTGCGATCCTGTTTGCCGGTCTACCCTACAACCTTGGCCTCATGCCCGCGGGCATCGGCGCGATGATCGTGGGCGCGGAAGTCGAGCGGCGCATGGGCGCGGCCTTCCCGCCGCCGCCGGGGGGCAGGCCGTGACCGGGTGGACGACAGCAGAGATCTGGTTCGTCATCGTGGCCCTTGGTGTCGCGACGTATCTTGTCCGGTTTTCCTTCCTCGGGCTGATCGGGGACCGGCAATTGCCCGATTGGCTGATGCGGCACCTGCGCTATACGCCCGTGGCCATCCTGCCCGCGCTTGTGACACCCGCCATCGTCTGGCCGGAAGCGACCGGCGGGCAGGTGAGCGCGGTGCATCTTCTGGCCGCGGTCACGGCCCTTGGGGTGGGATATTGGCGCAAGAACGCGGTGGTCGCCGCCGTGGCGGGCATGGCCGCGTATCTGGTGCTGCGCGCTATGGTCTAGAGCGGCAGGGCCGTTGTCTTGTGAACCGTCTTCAGGGCGAAGCTCGATTCCATCTGCGCCACGCCGGGCAGGCGTGACAGGTGCTGCCGGTGGATGCGGGCGAAATCCTCCGAATCGCGGGCCACGACCTTCAGAAGGTAATCCGCCGTCCCCGCCATGAGGTGACATTCCAAAACGTCCGGGACGCGGGTCACGGCCTTCTCGAACGCATCGAGGATTTCGTTGGATTGGCCCTGCAACTTGATCTCCACGAACACGGTGGTCACACGGCCCACCGCACGCGGGTTGATGAGGGCCACGTAATCGCGGATCACGCCCGACGCCTCCAACCGCTGCACGCGGCGGTGGCAGGCCGAGGGGGACAGGTTCACATGGTCCGACAATTCCGCATGGGTCATCCGCCCGCGCCGCTGCAACGCACGCAGAATCGCAAGGTCCATGTCGTCGAGTAGCGCATCACGGTCAATTTCTTGCACTCTACACTCCATACACACAAATTTCGTGCGTCAAGCTGCGTGATTGCGGGCAAATTATCAAAGTATTTCCAGCCAAGCGGGCGTATTCCCCGTGGGAGGGAGACATTCTGCATCAGGGAGGATCACCATGCACATCGGATGCCCAACAGAGATCAAGCCGCAGGAATTTCGCGTCGGCCTGACGCCGGCCGCCGCGCGCGAAGCCGTGGCCCATGGCCACCGGGTGACGATGCAGGCCGGTGCGGGCCTCGGGGCAGGCTTCACGGACGACGATTACCGCGCCGTGGGGGCCGGGATCGCCGATACGGCGGAGGCGGTCTTTGCCGAGGCGGAGATGATCGTGAAGGTCAAGGAACCCCAGGCGGCGGAGCGCAAGCAGCTGCGCGCGGGGCAGATCCTGTTCACGTATCTCCACCTTGCCCCCGATCCGGAGCAGACCCGCGATCTGCTGGAGAGCGGCGTGACCGCAATCGCCTATGAAACGGTGACCGATCGCAATGGCGGCCTGCCCCTGCTGGCCCCGATGTCCGAGGTTGCGGGGCGTCTTGCGCCGCAGGTCGGATCGTGGGCCCTGCAGAAGGCCAATGGCGGGCGCGGCGTGCTGATGGGCGGCGTGCCCGGCGTGGGCCCGGCAGAGGTCGTGGTGATCGGCGGCGGCGTGGTCGGCACGCAGGCCGCCCGCGTGGCCGCCGGTATGGGCGCGGATGTGACGATCCTTGATCGCTCCCTGCCGCGCCTGCGCTACCTCGACGACGCTTATCGCGGTGCGTTCAAGACCCGCTACGCCAGCGCCGATGCCACGGCACAGCTTATCACGAGCGCCGACATGGTGATCGGGGCCGTATTGATCCCCGGCGCCGCTGCCCCGAAGCTGGTGACGAAGGATCAACTGTCTACGATGAAGACCGGCGCGGTGATCGTTGACGTGGCCATTGACCAGGGCGGGTGTTTCGAGACGTCGAAGGCCACCACCCACCAGGACCCGATCTATGAGGTCGACGGGATCGTGCATTACTGCGTTGCGAACATGCCCGGCGCCGTCGCCCGGACGTCGACCCTCGCGCTCGGCAATGCCACGATGCCATTCATGCTGGCCCTGGCCGACAAGGGGTGGAGGCAGGCCTGCGCCGACGATCCGCACCTGTTGGAGGGTTTGAACACCCATGAAGGCAAGCTGACGAACTACGCGGTCGGCAAGGCGCTGGGGATCGACGTCCTGTCCCCGGGCCTGGCCGTCAAGGCCTGAGCGAGGGCACCCTCAGGCACGGCAGATGGGGCGGTCAGGGGGCGATCAGCACCTCCCCCTCGATCTCCATCGCGAAGCCCATGGGCAAGGCCGCCACCCCGATTGCGGATCGGGCGTGGCGGCCGATATCCGGGCCGAACACCTCCACGATCAGGTCGCTGAACCCGTTCACGACGAGGTGCTGCTCCGTATAGCCGGGGGCGGATGTGACCATTCCGAAGACCCTGACCCAGCCGATGATCCGGTTCAGGTCGCCGATTTCCGCCTTCAGGTTTGCCAGAACCGACAGGGCCACGCCGCGCGCTGCGTCATAGCCATCCTCGGTCGACAAATCCTGCCCCAGGGTCCCGAACGGCCCCTCGATCGCGCCGTCGAGACCGTGCTTCGGATGCCCCGAGAACACAGCACGATCCCCCCGGACATTCACGAAGGAAAACGGCAGGTGCAGGCCGCTTGGGATGGTCAGAGATGGCGGCAGGGTCAGGCCGAGGGCCGTGATCCTTGCTTCGGGTGTCGGCATGATTTGTCCTCCGGATCGGGTCGTCCGCACGTTCCACCCGGATCATACAGCAAACGGCCCGCTTCGGGATTCCGAAACGGGCCGTGATCGGCAATGCTCTGCCGTGGATCAGCCGCGTGCCTTCAGGCCGTCGCGGATCTCGATCAGGATGTCCAGCTCGCTCGGGCCGGACTCCACTTCGGGGGCGACCTCTTCGGGCTTCTCCGCCGCCGCCTTCACCCGGTTGACCATCTTGACCAGCATGAACACCACGAAGGCGATGATGAGGAAGTTGATGATCGCCATGATGAAATTGCCGATGGCAAAGATCGGAATCCCCGCCTCCGCACAGGCATCGACCGAGGCGCATTCGCCGTCGCCCAGGATGTAGAACCAGCCCGAGAAGTCGATCCCGCCGGTAAACAGCGCGATGATCGGGTTGATGAGATCGCCCACAAGCGAGGTGACGATGGCCGTGAAGGCCGCGCCGATGATGATGCCGACGGCCATGTCCATGACATTGCCCTTGGCGATGAAGTCCTTGAATTCTTGAATCATGAGGTTTGTCCACCCAGTCCTGTTCGTTGTTCAGGGGTGCTGTCCATAGGTGCGCACGCGCACAGCCCCCCCCTATCGCAACTGTAAGAAGCCAGCCCTATTTACCCAAGGCAAGGGGACATAACTGCGCCCCGCTACATTTCTGAACCGAGGGATCACCATGACCGCCATCACCGACCATCCGATCAACAGCCGCTGGCCCGCCGAGGACCCGACCAAGATCCAGCTCTACTCCTTCCCGACGCCCAACGGCGTGAAGGCATCCATCGCGCTGGAGGAACTTGGCCTGCCCTACGAGGCGCATCGCGTGACCCTGTCGGATGCCGACGTGAAAAGCGACGAATTCCTCAGCCTCAATCCCAACAACAAGATCCCCGCCATCATCGACCCTGATGGACCGGGCGGCGCGCCGATCGAATTGTGGGAATCCGGTGCGATCCTGATCTACCTGGCTGAGAAGACCGGCAAGCTGATCGGCCGGAACGAGGCCGAGAAATACCAGGTCATCAAATGGGTGATGTTCCAGATGGGCGGGCTTGGGCCGATGTTCGGGCAGCTTGGCTTTTTCTCCAAGTTCGCCGGGGCGGAGATCGACGACCCGCGCCCCAAACAGCGTTACGTCGATGAGGCCAAACGCCTTCTTGGCGTTCTGGACAAGGCGCTGGACGGCCAGGAGTGGATCGCGGGCGACTATTCCATCGCCGACATCGCCATCGCGCCGTGGCTTGCGGCCCTTGATTTCTACGAGGTGAAGGACATCGTCGGCTGGAACGACCTGAAGAACGTGCCGGGCTACCTGGACCGGTTCCTGGAGCGGGAGGCGGTGAAGGTCGGGCGGCAAACCCCGCCGCGCGAGGGCTGAGGCCCGCGGGCGCGTTGCCCCGCCGCCCGGAATGTCGCAGAGCGCGTCGGTCCCTCCGGCGCGCTCTCAATTTTTGCCCTGGGCTTCTGCGGCGTCAGCCCGGCAGGCCGCCGGTCAGCACGTAGCGCAAGATCTGCACCACCTGCTCCGGCTCCTCCGCCACGGCGAGGGATGCGGCGTGGACCTCTTTCAAGGCATGTTGATGGTCCGGCATCGACAGGACGATCAGCGGCTTGCCGAGCGCGCTGGCAAAGCCCGCGTCGAATGCCGCATTCCATTGCTTGTATTTTTCCCCGAACCGCACGACGACGACATCGGCATTCTCGATCCCGTGGCGGGTGCGGATTGCGTTGACCTTCGCGCCCTTGTGGTCGTGCCAGAACTTGTCGGGCTCTTCCCCCAGGATCGCGACACCGCAATCGTCACTTGCTGCGTGATCCGTCACCGGGGCGGAGAACGTCACGTCGAGGTCGGTCGACCCGTCGATGATCCGCTCCCTCCAATCGGTGTGGATTTCGCCCGATAGATAGACCTTGAGCGACATGTTCGCCTCCTTCTCCTTGCCTTAGAAACGGCGCCCGACACCGGTAGATGGATCGAAACTAGCCCATTCCGCCGCAAGGGCCAGCCGGGCCATCGGCGATCCCACGGGCCGGGCGTAAACCCCGCCTCAGCCGCGCAGCGTGCCGCCCGTGGCCTTCGTGACCTTCTCGACGATCCTGGCGGCAACCGCTTCGATCTCGTCCTCGGTCAATGTCTTGTCGCGCGGTTGCATCCGGACCGTGATGGCGAGCGATTTCTTATTATCGCCAAGCGTTCCGCCGATGAACTCATCAAACACGCGCACCTCTTCGATCAGCGCCTTGTCAGCGCCCGCAGCGGCGTTCACGAGGTCAAGTGCCGCAACATCCGCCGCCACGACAAAGGCGAAATCCCGTTCTACCGATTGCAGGTCCGACATGGTCACGGCCCCCCGGCTGGCCGACTTGCTGCGCGGCAAGGGCACCTCCTCGGGGAAGATCGTGAAGGCCATGGCCGGGCCTTTGACATCCATCGCCGACAAGATTTTCGGGTGCACCTCGCCAAAGATGCCAAGCACCTTTTTCGGGCCGAGGCAGATCATCCCGTGACGACCGGGATGCCACCATTCCCGCGCCCCGCGCAGGATCTGGGCCTTGGAAGGTGCGCCGATGGCGGCCAACACGGCCTCCGCATCGGCCTTCACGTCGAACACGTCCACGGCGCGCCGCGCGCCATGGGGGTCACGCGGGCCGGTATGGCCGATCAGGAGGCCCGAGGCGACCAGGTGCTGTTCACCCGGCTCTCCGCCATGGAACGCCGCGCCCACCTCGAACAGGGCCATGTCCATCATCCCCCGCGCCTGGTTGCGCGAGGCCGCCTGCAAGAGGCCGGGCAGAAGTGCCGGGCGCATGTGGGACATTTCGGAGGAAATCGGGTTGTCCAGCATCACGGCGTCCGAGCCGCCGCCGAACAATTCCGCCGCCGCCTTGTCGATGAACGAATAGGTCACGCATTCGTTGTAGCCGAGCGCCGCACTGGTCCGCCGCGCCGCGCGTTCGCGCAATTGCATCGGTGTCAGCACCGGGGCGGGCACGCCTGCCTTGGCGCGTGGCAGGGGTTGCGGCTCCAGGTTCGACAGGGAGGTGACGCGGGCCACTTCCTCCACCAAATCGGCCTCTCCCTGCACGTCGCGGCGCCAGCTTGGCACCCAGACCTCGATGTCATCCCCGGAGCCCGACGCGCTGAATCCAAGGGCGGTCAGGATGCGGATCTGCTCTTCTCGCGCCACGTCCATGCCGACGAGCGATTTCGCGCGGCCCGGCCGCAGGGTGTAGCTGCGCGCGGTGGCGGGTGCGGACCCGGCCTCCACCACCTCTGACGCCTCCCCCCCGCACAGATCGAGGATCATCTGCGTCGCGGCCTCCAGACCGGGCCTTGTGTATTCCGGGTCCACGCCGCGTTCGAAGCGGTATCGCGCGTCGGAATTGATCTTCAGCGCGCGGCCCGTATAGGCGACGCGAACCGGGTCCCACCACGCGGATTCCAGGAAGACATTCACTGTCTTCTCGGTGCAGCCGCTTTCCGCGCCGCCCATCACGCCAGCGATGCTTTCAACGCCCTTGTCGTCGGAAATCGCGATCTGGCCGGGCTGGAGCGTGTAGTCCTTTTCATCCAGCGCAGTGATCCGCTCCCCCCCATCGGCGCGGTGGACGCGCAGGTCGCCCGAGACCTTGTCGGCGTCAAAGACGTGAAGGGGGCGGTTCTGGTCGAAGGTGAAATAGTTGGTGATGTCCACCAGAGCAGAGATCGGGCGCAACCCGATGGCGCGCAGGCGGTCTTGCAACCATTGCGGGGAGGGGCCGTTCTTCACGCCGCGGATCAGACGCCCGGTGAAATGGGGGGCGTCGTCGAGCGTGTCGGCGTCAATCGTGACGTTGATCGGGCTTTGATAGGTGCCGGGGACGGGCTGCGGATCATGGGGCTTCAGGGTGCCAAGGCCGCGCGCGGCGAGGTCCCGCGCGATACCATGAACCCCCAGCGCGTCCTGCCGGTTGGGCGTGATCGCGATTTCGATCACCGGATCGACCTTGGCGGGATCATGCGCGGCCAGCCAATCCACGAACTTCTCGCCAACCCGCGCGTCCTCCAACTCGATGATGCCGTTATGCTCGTCGGACAGCAAAAGCTCCTTTTCGGAGGCCATCATGCCGAAACTCTCCACACCGCGGATCTTGCCGACGCCGATGGTGATGTCGAGGCCGGGGATATAGTCACCCGGTTTCGCCAGCACCACGTTGATCCCCGCCCGCGCATTGGGCGCACCGCAGATGATCTGCTGCACGCCGTCGTCGGTCTCGACCTGACAGATCCGCAGCCGGTCGGCCTCCGGATGCTTCTCGGCGGATTGGATGTGGGCGATGGTGAAGTCTTTCAGACGCTCGGCGCGATCCTCCACCTCCTCCACCTCAAGCCCGAGGTCGGTGAGAGCGTCGGTGATGGCTTGGACCGAGGCGTCCGTGTCGAGGTGATCCTTTAGCCAGGAGAGGGTGAATTTCATGGAATACGTACCCCAATAGAGATTTCGAAACCAGATATCATCGCAGCGATCATCTGTTTGGTAATTTTGCTATCGCCAAAAGTATCCAGCCTCATCTCATAGACTGCCTTTTCCAATGCGAGTTCTATCTTAGACGGGTGATTCTCGTCAGATTTAGAAAAGGCTGAGACTCCACCCTCAAGCCGGGCGATAACAGCGTCGTCGACAGCGTCCTCTAACGACCCGCAGCCTTCAACAACATTGTCTGGAGCGCAAACAAGCAGCTCACCTAACAGCGCGGAGAATGCTGCATGTTCTCGGCCGATTTTCTCATCGTCCTCGTACACCAAGACGCGTGGCAACTCACGCACAGCCACCACTAACTTTCGGTAGAGCTCACGCCTCTCTTGCCGAATCTGGTTCTTTCTATCCGTGGCTTTTTGAATCTGGTAAATTATTGCTCCGCCTACTAAGCCGACAAGTGTGACGAGTACCGGAATCCAATTTGCGATGGCCACCCCTCAAACCCCCGCATGCACGCTAGGCATCTCCAGCGTACCAAATCCGTAGTGGCGCAGCCACCGCAGGTCACTCGCGAAGAAGTCGCGCAGATCCGGGATGCCGTATTTCAGCATCGCGATCCGGTCGATGCCCATGCCGAAGGCGAAGCCCTGGTATTCGGTCGGGTCGATCCCGCCGGCCTCCAGCACCTTGGGGTGCACCATGCCTGAGCCCAGGATCTCCAGCCAATCGTCGCCCTCACCCACCTTCACCGTGCCGCCTTCGAACGAGCACTGGATGTCGACCTCCGCGCCCGGTTCCACGAAGGGGAAGTGGGACGCGCGGAAGCGGGTTTTGACGGTCGTGCCGAAGAAGGCGGAGTAAAACTCCTCCAGCACCCATTTCAGGTTCGCCATGGAGATGTCGCGGTCGAGCACCAGCCCCTCCACCTGGTGGAACATCGGCGTGTGGGTCTGGTCGTAATCGGCGCGATACACACGGCCCGGCGCGATGATGCGGCAGGGCGCGCCGTGTTTCTCCATATGGCGGATCTGCACGGGGCTCGTGTGGGTGCGCAGGACGTGGGGCGGGCGGTTATCGCCCTCGGCCCTATGGGTGTAGAACGTGTCCATCTCGGCCCGCGCGGGGTGGTGGCCGGGGATGTTCAGCGCGTCGAAATTGTAGAAATCCGTCTCGATCTGCGGGCCTTCCGCGACGGAGAAGCCCATATCCGCGAAGATCGCCGTGACCTCTTCCATGACCTGGCTGACCGGGTGGATCGTGCCCTGGCGGCGATGGCGGGCGGGAAGCGTGACGTCCAGCCATTCGGCCTTCAGCCGCTCATCAAGCGCCGCGTCGGCAAGCCCCGCCTTCTTGGCGGTCAGGGCGGCGTTGACCTCATCCTTCAGGGCGTTGAGCGCGGGGCCGGCCACCTGCCGTTCCTCCGGCGTCATCTTCCCAAGCTCGCGCATCTTCAGGCTGATCTCGCCCTTCTTGCCGAGGGCGGCCACGCGAAACTCCTCCAGCGTGCCTTCGTCCGAGGCACCGCCGATGCGGTCCAGCCAGCTTTTCCTGAGCTCGTCCAAGCCGTCCATACTCTCGCGCTCCACCGTAGAAATCCGGCCTTTGCCCTATGAGACGAACGCGCGGATTGCAAGCCAGCGCCGGGCCGCCCGCCCCATTGTTGCCACATTTGAAACGGCGCGCACGCGCGGCGCAGATTGCCCGTTTCTCAGCCCGAATTTCCCTGCAATCCTTGAGGTTTGCGTCTTCGTGACGCGCGCCCCGCTTGCGGCAAATGGGCATTCCTGCAACAGCCAAGGGCAGGCAATTGTGGCACATCTGTCCAATTCGTTGACTGAGATTCCGCAACAAGGCAGATTCATCGCAAGCCGGATAAAAACAAAACACCGGCATCGGGCAGGTACACGTGAGTATGTTGTTAGCACACCGGTCGAAGACCTTTCTTCGGCATTTGGTCCCCCAATCCGGGATCGCGGGACCCGGCGCTTGTTCAGCGTCGGCGATGGCGCGCGCTCTGTCGCGGGCGTCGGTCGACCCATTCGCTCAGCCCAAACGTGTAACTGTAGAGTACCCTGATGGCGCCGGTCCCTTCGCCGCCATCGTCTACAGAACGGAGTTGGTTTGATGGCGGTCTTCAGGAAACGCGCACGCAAAGACGCGGAATCGCAGGCGGCTGGTCGGTCCTTGGCACATGCATCGCGCCGGGCGGATCATTATCGGAAATTGGTCGCGACACCGTCGGTGCTTGCGGCGGCGGGGTTGTTCACCCTGTCGGGCATCGCGGGCGGCTTCCTCGCCACCGGCCAGACGCAGGTGCGCCAGGCCACGCCCACAATGTCGGAGGTTGCCGTGCTTCCCCAGGCGCCCGCCGCCATGGTGCAGCCGGTCGTGGCCCCCGTTGCCGAGCCGGATCTGGAGGAGCTGTTGCCCCCCGTCCTGGAAGCCGCGCTTGAATTGCCCGACGGCGATCCGGTCCCGGCGGAGGATGAGGAACTGGTCTTCACCTCGCTGTCGATCGACGCCGCCACGGGCCGCGAGGAGCGGCGCAACCCGCGCCCCGCGCTGACCGAGGAGCAGGCGGAGCTGTGCCGTTCCAACCTGCAAGCGGCGGCGGAGCGTCTGTCGGTCCGCTTCTCCCACGGATCGCGCGATGCCGCGCCCGAGGATATGGACGCCGCCTTCTCCTTCGCGGAGGGCGTGGCCGTCTGTGGCGATGTGCGGGTCCTTGTGCGCGGCCATGCCGACAGCACCGGGGACGAGACCCAGAACCTTTTGCTGTCGTGGGAACGTGCGGAAGCCGTGATCGAAGCGATCGCCGCCGCAGGCCACGACACCAGCATCTACGAACCGGTGGGCTTCGGCTCCCGTCAATTGTTGCTCGATGAAGCGACCCAGGAAGCCGAAGCCTTGAACCGCCGCGTCGAATTCGCGGTTGTCGAGCGGCGCCAGTAAGCGAAGGACGATTTCATGCCCCTGTTGATGAACCTTTTTCTGGTCGTCCTGCTGATCGGATGCGCCGGTCTTGGCGGCTACCTTCTGGCGCGTGCGCATTTCACCGCCACCATCGCCAACCGCGTTCTCGCCTACCAATCCCGCCTGGCGCGTGCGCAGCGGGACGGCAAGCAGGCGCACAAGGATGTGGCCCGCCTGACGGAGGAGCTGGCCGTGGCGCACGATGACCTCGCCCGGTCCCGCGACCGCGTGAACCGCTACGAGACGGCGTTGTTCGAAGGTTACCCGGCAAGCGAGGTGGATCTGTCCGCCGCGGCCCAGGGTCTTGCGGACCAACCGCTTCAGGACCAGGCGAATGCCTACCTGCAACGGGTCGGGGCCGTGGACGATTTCGGCGCGGTGATCGAGCCCGACCTCGGCACCACGCCGCGACCGACCCTTCGGGCGGAACCGGACACACGCTCCATCGCCTGAGCGCCCCTGCAACGGAATTGACGAAGGCCCCGCGCTGCATGGCGACGGGGCCTTTTTCGTATCGGGCGCAAAAGGAAAACCCGCAAGGCCAGGCAGGCACTTGCGGGTTTCAAACTTCAAATGGCGTTGGCCGAAGGCTCAGAGAGCGGCCTTGGCCTGATCCACGATGGCGCCGAACGCATCGGGCTCGTGCACGGCCAGATCGGCGAGGACCTTGCGATCCACCTCGATCCCGGCTTTCGCCAGACCGTTGATGAAGCGCGAATAGGTCAGCGCCTCATCATGGGCGCGGACGGCGGCGTTGATCCGCTGAATCCACAGCGCGCGGAACTGACGCTTGCGGGCCTTGCGGTCGCGCGTGGCGTATTGGTTAGCCTTGTCGACAGCCTGCGTCGCCGTGCGGAAATTCCGCGAGCGCGAGCCGTAATAGCCTTTGGCCGCATCAAGAACTTTCTTGTGGCGACGGTGAGTGACGGTTCCACCTTTGGTACGGGACATATCCGGGCCTCCTTAGCGGTCGTAGGGCATGTAGGATTTGACGATCTTCGCATCGGGGGCAGACAATTCCTGCGTCCCGCGTGCGTTGCGGAGGAACTTGTTCGACCGCTTGATCATCCCGTGCCGTTTCCCGGCCTGACCTGCCAGCACCTTGCCGGTGCCCGTCACTTTGAAGCGCTTCTTGGCGCTCGACTTCGTCTTCATCTTCGGCATTTCCAACTCCTTGATCTTCGAGTGGTTCAGGCGCGCAGCGGCATGCCGTTTTAGGCCGGACGCACCGTTAGAGAGGTGCCGCATAAAGCCAATTGTCCCAACTGGCAAGGGGCAAGCGTCGCATCGGACCACTTGATGAACCGCGCCGCACCGCATAGGTGCCGGTGGATGAGTGAACTGCACCCTTCCCGGGACGAAACGCCGCCCGCCTCCCTGCCAGAGATCATCGACCGGGTGCTGGACGCTGCCCGAGACGAGGTGACGGATATCCGCACCATCTTGCAATCCTTCGGGCGGGCCAGTTTCACGCCGGTTCTGCTTCTGCCGGCCATCGCGGTGGCCACGCCGCTCAGCGGGATACCGCTATTTTCGTCGGTGATGGGGATTTTCATCGCGCTCGTGTCTGCCCAGATGCTGGCGCGGCGGCGGCACCTGTGGTTGCCGGACTGGATTCTCGCCCGCCAGATCACCGGAAAGCGCCTCAAGGCCGCCTTCACTCGCCTGCGCCCGATCGCGGTGTGGATCGACGCGCGCACGGCGCAGCGATTTCGCATCGTGTCGCACCGACCGTTGATCTTCATACCGCAACTGGTGTGCCTGGTGTCCGGCCTGATGATGCCCGCGCTGGAATTCGTGCCGTTTTCATCCTCGGTCGTCGGCATCGGCGTGGCGATCCTGGCCCTTGGGATGCTGTCCCGGGACGGCGTGGTGATCGTCCTGGGCCTCGTGCCCTATGCCGGGGTGGCCTGGCTGATCTACCGGGTGCTGTAACGCGCTGGTCCGCTCAGTTCAGGATACGCGCCGCGACCGTGATAAACGCATTGGGAATGTCGAGGGGCACGATGCCGTCGGTCAGTTCCACATGCACATAGGCAAAAAGGCCCGCCGCGATCAGGAACGAGATCAGCGCCAAGATCGGCCAGCGCCGCACCGTCCATCCCGCCACGATGGAAGAGAACGAGAAGATTCCGACAATCGTGGCGATCACCAGAAGGATATCCGGCGTGACCTCCACCTATTCCAGCTCGGACGCGTAGATCAGTCTTTCGTCACAAGGCGCGATCCGCAGGATGTTGGTGGAGCCCGATTGCCCGAACGGCACGCCCGCCGTCACGACGATCAGGTCGGTCGTATCGGCCAGCTTCTCTTCCGTGGCGGCGCGGACCGCGTTCACGACCGCCTCCTTGAAGCGCCCGACCGCCCCGACCTTCACGCAATGGCAGCCCCAGGTCAGGCATAGACGCCGCGCCGTGGCCTGACGGGACGTCAGGGCCAGGATCGGCACATTGGGCCGTTCGCGGGCCGTCAGGGCCGCAGTGCTCCCGCTTTCCGAGAAGCAGCAGATCACCTTGATATTCGTCGTCTCCGCAATCTCGCGCGCGGCGGACACGATGGCATCGGCGACGGTCTCCTTCTCTCCCCCGCGGGAGGCTTCGATGATATTGCGATAGGTGGGGTCGTTTTCCACCTCCACCGCTACGTTGTTCATCGTGGTCACGGCCTCGATCGGGAAATCACCGGCCGCCGATTCCGCGCTGAGCATCACCGCATCCGCGCCCTCGTAGATGGCGGCGGCCACGTCCGAGACCTCGGCCCGGGTCGGCATGGGCGACTCGATCATCGATTCCAGCATCTGGGTCGCCACGATCACCGGTTTGGCCACGTTGCGGCACTTGCGGACCAGGCGTTTCTGGATCGGCGGCACGTTCTGCACCGGCAGTTCCACCCCCAGGTCGCCGCGTGCGACCATGATGCCGTCGGACGCATCCAGGATTTCATCGAAATTCGCCACGGCGGCGGGCTTTTCGATCTTCGACAGAATCGCGGCGCGGCCCTTGGCGAGGTCGCGCGCCTCCTCCACGTCCTCGCGGCGTTGCACGAAGCTGAGCGCGAGCCAGTCGACGCCCAATTCGCACACGAATTCCAGGTCCTTGCGGTCCTTGTCCGACAGGGCGGCCAAGGGCAGCACCACGTCGGGCACGTTCACACCCTTGCGGTTGGAGATGCGGCCCCCCGCCAGAACCTCGCAATTCGCGAAATCCTTGCCGTTGTCGAGCACCTTGACGCGAATCTTGCCGTCATTGACCAGAAGGGTTGCGCCGGGCTCCAACGCCTCGAAAATCTCGGTATGGGGCAATTGCACGCGGGTCTGATCGCCCGGCGCATCGTCCAGATCGAAACGGAATGCGGCGCCCACCTCCAGATCGTACCCCTCGTCATTGTCAAACACGCCGCAGCGCAGTTTTGGCCCCTGAAGGTCGGCGAGGATCGCGATGGGACGACCCAGATCAACCTCGATCTGGCGGATCCAGGCGTGGCGCTGCGCGATCTCGGAATGGTCGCCGTGGGACATGTTCAGGCGGAACACGTCTGCCCCGGCCTCATGCAACGCGCGGATCATGTCGTAGTCGTTTGAGGCCGGCCCGAGGGTGGCCACGATTTTGACGTTGCGATCGCGTTTCATGTGTTCAGGTCCCCTTGTCGCCGGTGTTTGCGCTACCAAAGCGCGCGCCGCCCCCTATTGACCCAAAAAACCGGGCCAAACAACCGGCTACCGCTCTGGCCAACGGGATCAGCGCCATTTACGTCAGGACGGGAAATTGGGGATGCGGACCACATGAGTGTTGAGAACAGCGACGCGGTCGAAGTGATCGGGGCGGACCGCAAGGGGCGCTGGGTGATCACCTGCGATCACGCCTCCAACCGCGTGCCCGGGGACGTGGCGGACGGCGATCTGGGCCTGCCGCCCGCCGACATGGCGCGGCACATCGCCTATGATGTCGGGGCGGCGGGGGTCGCCCGCGCGCTGGCCGATGCCCTGGACGCGCCGGTGGCCCTGTCGCGGTTTTCGCGGCTGGTGATCGACCCGAACCGGGGGGAAGATGATCCGACCCTCCTGATGCAGATCTACGACGGCTCCATCATTCCGGCGAATCGCGGGGCGAGCGCGGCGGAGATCGAGCGGCGGTTGAACCGGTTCCACCGGCCCTACCACGCGGCGCTTCGGGGCCTGATCGAGGGGCGGGACGATCCGATCCTCGTGGCGATCCACAGCTTCACGCGGCAATTCAGGGGGCGCGCGCCGAGGCCGTGGGACGTGGCCGTGCTTTATGCCGGGGACACGCGGCTGGCCTATCCGCTTCTGGCGCGGCTGAACGCGGAGCCCGATCTGTGCGTGGGTGACAACGAGCCCTATTCCGGCCACCTGCCCGGGGATGCGATGGACCGGCACGGGGTGCAGCCGGGCCGCCTTCACGTGCTCATCGAGGTCCGCAACGACCTGATCGAGACGGCGGAGGCGCAGGAGGCGTGGGGCAAACGGCTTGCCACGCTTCTTGACGCGGCGCGGGTCCATGCCGACCTGTGACACGAAGCATATGGGGAGAGTGCCGATGGACGAGCCGACGAAGACCGAGTTGGAAGCCGCCGCGTTCCGGCGGTTGCTGGCGCATTTGGATGAACGCCGCGACGTGCAGAATATCGACATGATGAACCTGACCGGGTTCTGTCGGAACTGCCTGAGCCGCTGGTACCAGGAAGAGGCCGCCGCGCGGGGGCTGGAGATGGACAAGGAGGCCGCGCGGGAGGTCGTCTACGGGATGCCGTATTCGGAGTGGAAGGCGAAATACCAGACCGAGGCGAGCGACGACCAGAAGGCTAAGTTCGAGGCATCGAAGCCGGAGCACTGAGGCCCCCCCTCGTCGAGCCTTGCGGCTCTCCTCGCAGGGTTGCACGCGTGCAACCGGGGGTTATCCCTCTGATTTCACGGTACAATCGTGATTGCGTTTACCATTTCTTAATCCGCATGGGGGCGCTGCCCCCGCCTGCGGCCCTTAAGGACCGCAAGCTCCCCCCGGCATATTTTTGGCACATGGAAGACAGGGCGTGGTGTCAGGCGGCGGCGGAGGCGGCCTCGGCACGGAGGAAGGCGGGTTTGCCCGGCGCGCTGAGGTCGGGGACGTGGGTGTAGCCGCCGATGTCGAAATCGAGGATCTGATCGGGTGTCGTCAGTCGGCGTTCGAGGATGAAGCGGGCCATCGCGCCGCGCGCTTTCTTGGCGAAGAAGCTGACGATCTTGGGGCCGCCCGGCTTGTCCTCGAAAAATTGCGGGGTGACGATGTCGAGGGTGAGGGCGCGTTCGTCGACGGCGCTGAAATATTCGACGGAGGCGCAGTTCACGAGCGTGTCGGTTCCGATTGCGCGCGCGTGTTCGGACAGCGCCTCGGCCAAGCGCGGGCCCCAATAGGCATACAGCGATGGACCTTTGCGGGTTTTCAGACGGCTTCCCATTTCCAGCCGGTAGGGCCGGATCGCGTCGAGCGGGCGCAGGAGGCCGTAGAGCCCGGACAGGATGCGCAGGTGATCCTGGGCATAATCCATCGTGTCGGCATCCAGCGACGCGGCCTCCAACCCCATATAGGTGTCGCCCGCGAAGGCCAGGGCGGCGGGGCGCTCGCCCTCGGGCGCGTCCTCGAACACCTTGAACCGGTCGGCATTGAGCTTGGCCAGGTCCGCGCTGATATCCATCAGCTTGCGC
This sequence comes from Hasllibacter sp. MH4015, assembly GCF_020177575.1. Taxonomy (NCBI): domain Bacteria; kingdom Pseudomonadati; phylum Pseudomonadota; class Alphaproteobacteria; order Rhodobacterales; family Roseobacteraceae; genus Hasllibacter; species Hasllibacter sp. MH4015. The sequence continues at coordinate 3,585,925 of NZ_JAHTBK010000001.1, read as the reverse complement.
AGGTCCTTCTGGCTGAGCTGCTTGGCCGCCCGCGCCAGCGTCACGGCATCGTCTTGGAACGCGGGCATCGTCGTCTGCACGTCGCGCGCCGTCCAGTCGAGGCGCTTGGCGGGGGAAATCACGGTCAGCATGGCGGGTCCTCCTGTTCGGGCAGATGTAAGGGGCGGCGCGCGCTTATCCAGCCTCACGCAGCACATCGAGGAACGCTTCGCCGAAGCGGTCCACCTGCCGGTCGCCCATCCCGTTGATCCGCGCCATGTCATCGAGGGAGCCGGGCTTGCGTTCCGCGATCTTGCGCAGGGTGGAATGGGTGACGGAGAGGTATTTGCCCGCCCCGTCATCGCCGCGCATCAACTCCTGCTGCACTTCCATCAGCCGGTCGAAGACATCCCCCGCCTCCCGTCCCGCAAGGGCGCGGCGCGCGGGGTGGAGGGGGTCGGGCGCATCGCCGGTGATGACCTGCAAAAAGGCCGCGCCGTAGCGTTCCAGTTTCGTCGCGCCGACGCCGGAGATCCGCGCCATCGCGTCCAGCGTATCGGGGCGCTTTTCCGCCATCTCGATCAGGGTCTTGTCGGTGAAGATGACATAGGCCGGCACGCGCGCCTCTTCCGCCAGCGCCCGGCGCTTGGCCTTGAGCGCGGACATCAGCGGCGCGTCTTCTTCGGAGACGAGCATCTTCACGGCGGGGCGGCGGGGGGCCTTGGTGATCGTGTCGCGGCGGAGCGTGATCGACGCCTCACCGCGCAGGATCGGGCGCGCGACGTCGGTCATGCGGAAGGCCCCGTGGCGTTCGGCGTCGGGGCGGATCAGGTCGCGGCCCATCATCTGGCGGAACACGGCCTGCCAGCCGCGTTTGTCGAACTCGGTTCCGATCCCGTAGACCGTCAGGCGATCGTGGCCGCGCTGGCGAATCTTGTCATTCTCCGCGCCCAGGAGCACGTCGATCAAATGGCCCGCGCCGAAATATTCACCGGTGCGCAACATGGCGGAGAGTGCCTTTTGCACGGCGACGGAGGCGTCGAAGAGTTCGGGCGGTTTCTCACACAGGTCGCAATTGCCGCAATCACCGGCATCGTCGCCGAAATAGCCCAGCAGCACTTCGCGGCGGCATCCCTGCGCCTCCGCCAACCCGAGAAGCGCGTTGAGCCGCCCGTGATCGGCCGACTTGCGGTCCGGCGGCGCGAGGCCTTCGTCGATCTGTTGGCGGCGGAAACGGATATCGTCGGGGCCGTAAAGCGTCAGCGTGTCGGCGGGAGCGCCATCGCGGCCCGCGCGGCCGATTTCCTGGTAATAGCCCTCGATCGACTTGGGCAGATCGGCATGGGCGACCCAGCGGATGTCGGGCTTGTCCACGCCCATCCCGAAGGCGATCGTGGCGCAGACGATGAGGCCGTCTTCGGTGTTGAAGCGTCCTTCGACAATGCGCCGATCCTCGGCCTCCATCCCGCCGTGGTAGTGGCAGGCGCTGTGTCCGGCCGCTCGCAGCGCCTGCGCCAGCGTTTCGGTCTTGGCCCGCGTGCCGCAATAGACGATGCCGGATTGCCCTTTGCGCGCGGCGGCGAAGCTGAGGATCTGCTGGCGCGGCTGGTTCTTGACCTCGAAGGCGAGCGAGAGGTTCGGGCGGTCGAAGCCGTGCAGGAACGTCTCCGGCGGGTCGCCATCGAACAGGCGATTGCAGATCTCGGCCCGTGTTTCGGCATCGGCGGTCGCGGTGAAGGCGGCCAGCGGTACGCCCAATGCACGGCGCAGGGCACCGATGCGCAGGTAATCGGGGCGGAAATCGTGGCCCCACTGGCTGACGCAATGGGCTTCATCCACGGCGATCAGGCTGACGCCCGCGCGGGACAGCATCCGTTCGGTGCCGGAGGAAGCGAGGCGTTCGGGCGCGATGTAGAGAAGTTTCAGCGTGCCCTCCTCAAGGCCGGTCCAGACGGCATCGGTTTCCTCTTGCGTGTTGCCGGAGGTCAGCGCGCCCGCCTCCACCCCCGCTTCGCGCAGGCCGCGGACCTGGTCGCGCATCAGCGCGATGAGCGGAGAGATCACGACGGTGACGCCGTCGCGCAGAAGCGCGGGCAACTGGAAGCACAGGGATTTGCCGCCGCCGGTCGGCATGATCGCGAGCACGTTCTTGCCCGAGGCCACAGCCTCCACAATCTCCGCCTGGCCGGGGCGGAAGGCATCGAAGCCGAAGGTGGATTTCAGCAACGCGGATGTGTCGGGGTGTTCGACCAACATCGTTCGGGGCAGCCTGTCGGATTTTATTCAAGTGCTCGTTATTGGGTGAACGTCCCATATTGAGATTCGGTAAACAAGACCCACAAGATGCGGTTTCTGTGGATTAGTTTGGCACACCAATCAGATGAGGAAGCTGCGTCATGTCGTGGAAGACCTGCGCGCCGTGTCGGGCCAGATCCGCCCCAGCGCCATGGGCCGCAAAGCCGAAGCAGGCCATGCCCGCGCGCTCTGCCCCCAATGCGCCCGACGGGCTGTCCTCGATCACCACGGCGCGGTGCGGGGGCACGCCCATGTGCCGCGCGGCGATAAGGAACAGGTCCGGGTCCGGCTTGGAGGTGCCGAGCGCGTGTGCGGAGAAGCGTTTGCCCGCCATCCGGGCGGCCATGCCGGTTGCGCCAAGGGTGATGTCCATCTTCTCGTCGGAGCCGTTGGACGCGACGCAGTAGGGAATGCCGGCGCGGTCCAATGCATCGAGGACGGCGGTGACGCCGGGGATCGGATCCACGCCCGTGCGCAGGCGGGCGTAGGTTTCGGCGTAGAGCGTCTCGATCCAGTCCGCATCGGTGCCGGGCAGGGGTGCGCCCATCGCGCGGGCCCCGGCGGCGACCTGGGCCATGGACTTGCCGACGAACATGTCCATCACTTCGGCGAGGGACAGGTGAATGCCCATATCCGCCAGTGTATCGACCGTGACCTGGTTCGATACCGGCTCCGAATCCACAAGCACGCCGTCGCAATCGAAGATGACGAGGGCGGGTGTCATGGATGCCTCAGGATCGTCAGGGTGGTCTGGCCATAGCTGCGCTGGTCGAGCACCTGGAACGGGGCGGGGACAATGGGGGCATGGGCTTCTTCCCACGCGACAGTAGCGCCCGGCGCGATCCAGCCGTTGTCCGACAATACGGTTAGGGCGCTCTCGCCAAGGCTCTTTCCATAGGGCGGGTCGAGGAAGATGAGGTCGCAGGCGTCGCGCGCCGGGCCGATCTGGTGCACATCCTTGCGGAAGACCTTGGTGAGACCCTGCGCCGCGCAAAGCGCTATGTTTTCCCGCAGGAGCGTGCGCGCGGCCCGCCCGTTATCCACGAAGGTCGCCTGCACCGCGCCGCGGCTGAGCGCCTCCAACCCCAGCGCGCCGGTGCCCGCGAAGACGTCCAGCACGCGCGTGCCCGTCACCAGGTCGCCGGCGCGGCCGTTGGTCAGAAGGTTGAAAAGGTTCTCCCGGACGCGGTCGGTCGTGGGGCGAAGATGCGCCTTGGCATCCCCGTCGCCCACATCCGCGAGCTTCTTGCCGCGCCAGCGTCCGCCGACGATCCTCATGGCCTGGGCCTCATGCTCGGAGCCTCATGCACGGGGCCTCATGCCTTCAGCAGCGCCTTGAGATCGCTTTCGGGGTCGGCCACAACCTCCGCCGACGGGGATTTCCCTGCCTCGATCAGGCGCTTGCCGATCATGTAGCCACGCGGATCGTTCATCGCGTCGACGGCCAGAAGCCGATCGCCCTCGTAATACCAATGGGACCGGGCGGCACCGCCATCGCGCACGGCCACGCGGTCATAGCCCATGTTCAGACCCGCGATCTGCAATTTGACATCGTACTGGTCCGACCAGAACCACGGCTTCGGCAGATAGTCCTGATCCGCGCCGAGGATGTTCTTGGCCACCGCTTCCGCCTGATCAATCGCGTTCTGGACCGATTCCAGCCGGATACGGACACCCCCGAACGGAAGCGAGGCGCAATCGCCCGCCGCCCAGATCGACGGATCGGACGTGCGCCCATGGGCATCCGTGGCGATCCCGTTGTCGAGTGTCACACCGGCCATCTTGGCCAGTGCATCGTTGGTAAGGATGCCGATGCCCGCGATCACCATGTCGTAGGGATGCTCTTCCCCGTTCGACAGGATCGCGCCGACCACGCGATTGTCCACGCCGTTCAGGCAGGTCAGGCCGATCCCTTCGAGGATCTTGACTCCGTGGCCTTCGTGCAGGGCGCGGAAATAATCCGCCGTCTCAGGCGCCGCGACCCGACCGAGGATGCGCGGGGCGGCTTCGATCAGGGTCACGTCCATGCCGCGCTTGCGGGCGACGGCGGCGGCCTCCAACCCGATATAGCCGCCACCGACGATCAGGGCCCGGCGATCCGCCGTCACCTCGGGCGCCATCGCATCCACGTCCGCCAGCGTGCGCACCACGTGAACACCGGCCAGATCACCGCCGATATTGGCAGGCAGACGGCGCGGGGTGGATCCTGTGGCCAGCACCAGCGCGTCGTATTCAAGCATCTCCCCCCCGACGCTGACGGTTTTGGCCGCTGCATCCACGGCATCGACTTTCGCGCCCATGCGTAGGTCGATCCCGTTCTCGCCGTACCACGCCTCCGGCCGCAGAAAGAGGCGTTCCAACTCCATTTCGCCAAGCAGGTACGCCTTGGAAAGCGGTGGCCGCTGGTAAGGTGGAACCGGCTCCTCCCCGATCAGGGTGATCGCGCCCTCGAACCCCTCCGCCCGCAATTTCGCCACGCACGACGCCCCCGCCTGCCCGGCGCCGACAACGATGATCTTGTCCATGATGGTCTTCCCGCTTGGCCTTCGTCCCGCGGACCCTATATGCGGGGCAAGCCAAACAACAAGCGTCAGGAGACACTCAGATGGCCATTTCCGCAGGCGACACATTGCCCAACGCAACCCTCCTTCGGATCGGCGCCGACGGGCCCGAGCAGGTGGAGATGGACAGCCTGACCAAGGGCCGCAAGGTCGCGATCTTCGGCCTTCCCGGTGCCTATACCGGCACCTGTACATCGGCCCATATGCCCAGTTTCGTGCGCAATATGGACGGGTTTGCCGAGAAGGGCGTGGACGAGGTGATCTGCGTGTCGGTCAACGATCCGTTCGTCATGGATGCGTGGGGTGACAGTACCGGCGGCAAGGCGGCGGGCATTACGCTTCTGGGCGATGCATCGGCGGAGTTCACCAAGGCGATCGGCATGAACTGGACGGCGGAACCGGTGGGGTTCTACGACCGGTCGCGCCGCTACGCGATGTATGCCGAGGACGGCGTGGTGAAGGTGATGAACCTGGAGGAAGGCCCCGGCGTCTGCGACGTGTCCGCGGGTGAGACCCTGCTCGAAGCGATCTGAGTCGGGCGGTGAAAGGCCCTTGCGGGGGCCTTCCACGCGACAGATTTATTCCGCCGCGTCCTGCTGCGGATTTGCCGCCAGCCGGATCGGTGCATTGTCGTGGACGACCGTGCGCGTGGGGAACGGAATGTCGATGCCGTTTTCGTCGAACTCCTCTTTCAGCTTGCGTTTGATGTCAGCCTGGTAATCCCAATACTCGCCCTGGCCGACCCAGGCACGGACCAGGAAGTCGACGGAGCTGTCGTTCCAATTGTTGACCTGTACCCACGGCTCCGGCGTCGCATGGGTGCGGTCATCCTCGGCCAGCACGTCGCGGATGATCTTTTCCGCCTGTGCCAGGTTCGCGCCGTAGCCCACGCCGAAGGTCCATTCGGCCCGGCGGGTGGGGTAGCCGGAATAATTCTTGATCTCGCTGCCCCAGACATCGGAATTCGGCACGAAGATCTGCACGTTCCCGATGCTGGCCAGCTCCGTCATGTTGAGCGAGATGTTCCGGACGGTCCCCATCTCTCCGCCCACCTCGACGAAATCACCGATCTTGATGGGCCGGAAGAGGATTAGCATGATCCCGGCGGCCACGTTCGAGAGCGTGCCTTGCAGAGCAAGGCCGATGGCCACGCCCGCCGCCCCCAGCGCCGCGATGATGGAGGTCGTCTGCACCCCGAACGTGTTGAGCACGAATAACAGCGCGAAGGCGAGGATCGTGTAGCGCGCGATATTGCCCAGGAACACGAAGAGCGTGTCATCGAGATGCGCGTGCCGTTCCCCCAGAAGCCGCAGGCGCCGCTTGACCCAGCCCGAGATGGCGACGGCGATCAGAAGGATCAGGATCGCGAGGACCACGTCGCCCAGAAGGCTTGCCAGGAATTCGACCGTGAAGATGTCGCCGATGGTCGTGCCCGCAGCGATTTCGGTATTCAGGATACTCTCGAGATTCATCGTCGTTCCCCCGGTCCGGATCAGCCGGCCAGCGCGTCCATGCGGGACGCCAGTGTCACGTCCAGCTCGGACAACCCGTCCACGTCATGGGTGGTCAGCGTCACGTCCACGTTCTTGTAGACGTTGGACCATTCCGGGTGGTGGTCCATCTTCTCGGCGATAATGGCCACCTGGGTCATCCAGCCGAAGGCTTGCGTGAAATCCTTGAAGGTGAAGCGCTTCTCGATCGCGTCGCGCCCGTCCGTCTGGGTCCATCCGGCCTCGGCCAGCTTTGACAGGGCGTCGTCGCGTGCCGCGCCGCTCAGTTTCTGTGCCATTATTCCTGTTCCTCCACATGGGCGCGTTTGAACGGCCCGTATTTCGTCAGCACTTCGATCTCTTCATCGACCGCGTCGCGCTCGGCCATCAGGTAGCGTCCGATCGCCTCGGCGAAACCCGGGTCCCGCACCCAGTGGAGCGAATGGGTCGCCACCGGCATGTAACCGCGCGCCAGCTTGTGGGTTCCCTGCGCGCCCGCTTCCACCCGGTCAAGGCCGTTGGCAATCGCGTAGTCGATGGCCTGGTAATAGCAAAGCTCGAAATGCAGGCAGGGGTGATCCTCAACACAGCCCCAATAGCGCCCGAAGAGCGTCTCGCGCCCGATGAAGTTGAGCGCGCCGGCCACGGGCCGTCCGTCGCGCAGCGCCAGGCACAGGAGCATGTCATCGGCCATGGTCCGGTGGGCGATGTCGAAGAAGTCGCGCGTCAGGTAGGGCGTGCCCCATTTCCGCGCACCGGTATCTTGATAGAAGCGCCAGAAGGCGTCCCAATGCTCGGGCCGCAGGTCATCGCCGGTCAGGGAGACGATCTCGCCGCCGAAATCCTGTGCGCGCGCACGTTCCTTGCGGATGTTCTTGCGCTTGCGGCTGGACAGCGTGGTGAGAAAGGCGTCGAAATCGGCGTAGCCGTGGTTCATCCAGTGGAACTGCTGCGACCAACGGCGCATCAATCCGATCTGCTCACCGGCCAGTGCCTCATCCTCCGTACAGAAGGTAACATGCAGCGACGACACATCATTGTCCGCCGCCAGTTGCACGGCGCCCTGCACCAGCGCGGACATCCCCGTCGTCTCGAACCCCGGACGGGTCAGGAACCGCCGCCCCGTGGCGGGCGTGAAGGGTGCCGCGATCTGCAGCTTCGGGTAATATTCGCCGCCCGCATTCTCGTAGGCGTGGGCCCAATTGTGATCGAAAATGTATTCGCCCTGGGAATGGCCCTTGGCATACATCGGCGCGCAGGCGATCACCTGATCGTCCAGCCGCGCCACGAGATAGCGCGGTTGCCAACCCGTCCCCGGCCCGACCGATCCCGATTGCTCCAAAGCGTCAAGGAAACGATAGGTCGTGAACGGGTCCATGGGCCGCCCGTCTTCGGGGCAGGCGCAGGCATCCCAATCGCGCGCATCGACCTGCGACAGGCTCGACAGCACATCTATGCTGATCTGGGTTTCGCCATCCACGACGGGGCTGCTCCTGCTGCGGTGATGTGTCAGTAGATGGGGTGCGTGCCGCCGGGGTCAATCCGGGCGACGCCGCGCCAGGATTGCGCGGTGCCGGTGCGATGGCGGAAGCTAGAGCCACCATTCCCCCGGCGACAGCGATCTCAGGCGGCGGCCCCCGGAAGGTAGCCTTCGAACGTGATGTTGTCGGCGACCCGGCGGGCCTGCACCTCATCCGCGGGGCTTTTCACCGTCCAGCACAGGATGGGAATGCCCTGCGCCTTCAGGTCCAGCACGCGGGGGGCCGACAGGTCGTGCCAATCATGGCTGATGAAGCTCGCCCCCACCGTATCGAAGGCCGCAATCTCCCGCAGCTGTTGCAGCGTGTCGGCAGCCAGGTCGGGCCATTCCTTCTCCCCGTAGCCGTCGGTGGTGATCCCGCGCGGCACCAATGGCGCACGTTTGGCAAGGTTGGCGACCATGTGGGGATTGAACGACATCACCGCGACGGGACCGGCATAGCCGTCCAGCGCCTTGGCGACCGCGCGTTCCAATTCGTCCGGGGCTGATCCCGTGCCGCCCGATTGGTCCTTCAACTCGATCAATAGCGGCACCTGCCCCGCGACGATGGCCAGAACCTCCGGCAGGGTCGGCACGGTTTCCTCCGACCCGGTCAGGCGAATTTTCGATAGATCGCGGGACGCCCATCCCCGGATCGGACCGCTTTCACCGGTCAGCCGGTCCAGCCGGTCGTCGTGGAACACCATCGCCGCCCCGTCGGAGGTGAGTTGCACGTCGATCTCGATCCCGTAACCGGCCGCGACGGCGGCCCGCACGGCCCCGGCGCTGTTCTCGATGATGCCCTGCATCCGGTTGTGCAGGCCGCGATGGGCCAGCGGCGCAGCAAGGAAGATCGGCGGGAGCGACGGGCTCATGGGGCGATCTGGAAGATGCCCTCGATCTCCACCGCGACGTTGAACGGAAGCGCGCCCGCACTGACGGCGGAGCGCGAATGGCGACCCGCATCGCCCAGCGCTTCCACCAGGAAATCCGAGCAGCCATTGATGACCTTGGGCTGGTCGCCGAAATCTGGGGTCGAGTTGACGAAGCCGGTCAACTTAACCACGCGCACCAGCTTGTCCAGATCACCGCCGCAGGCCACCTTCACCTGGCTGAGCAGGTTGATCGCGCAGACCCGCGCTGCCGCCGCGCCATCCTCCACGCTCAGGTCCGCGCCGACCTTGCCGGTCATCATCTGGCCGTTCTCCATGGAGATCTGGCCCGACACATAAAGCGTATCGCCCACCTGCACGAACGGTACGTAATTGGCCGCAGGTGCCATGCTTTCGGGCAAGCTCACGCCCATCTCCGCCAGTCGCGCTTCGAATTGTCCGCTCATCTTACTCTCCCTCCGGGCAGTTCCGTTGTCCGCGACCGTAAGCCCGCGCTTGGGGGAGGGAAAGGGGGTCGGCGCGCCCGGCGCGCGCGGTGCGTCAGCTTTCGCGGAAGGCGCGGTTGAAATAGGCCGAGAACGGTTCCAGCAGGTAAGCCAGGGGTGTGCGATCTTCCGTCCTGATGAACGCCTCCACCGGCATGCCGGGGACCAGCACGCGGTCGCCCAGAAGGATCGCCTGATCCTCTGCCATGGAAATCTCCGCCCGGTAGAAGTTGCTGCCGCTGACCTCATCGGTGAACGCATCGGCGGAAACCTGGCTGACCTCTCCCGTGATCTCGGGCATGTCGCGCTGATCGAAGGCGGGGAAGCGCAGGGACACGACCTGGCCCACGAAAACCTGATCCACGTCGATGGCGGGCACACGGGCGGAAATGACGAGGGGGCGACCTTCCGGCACGAGGTAGGCGAAGGGATCGGCGGGCCGCAGGACGGATCGCGCGCCGAAGATGGTGAGGCCGTGGATCGTGCCCGCGACCGGCGCGCGCAATTCCAGCCGGTCGATGCGGCGGGTCAATTCGCCCCGGCGTTCCAGCAATTCCTGTTCCGACACCCGCAATTCGCGCAATTCCGAAATCGCCTGTTCCCGACGGTCGGTGCGGAGTTGCAGGATCGCCAGTTCCGTCTCGATGATGCGTTCGGCGGATTCCGCGCGGCCCGCCATGACCTCGCCCAGGGAGCCGCGGAGTTGCACGAGTTCCTGTTGCAGACGCACGACCGGTTCGCGCGTCCCGGACCCGCGTTCCAGCAGATCGGTGCGGCGGACCAACTCCTCCTCCACCAGCGCGATCTGTTCGGTCAGCGCGTCTTCCTGCGCTTGCAGGGCCGTCACCTGCGCTTCGACCTGGGTGATGCGGCCGCGCAATTGCTCCTCCTCCCGGGCAAGCGACGTGGCGCGGGCGTCGAAAAGGTTCGTCTGGCCTTGCATGAAATCCGCGATTTCCGCGTCCTGCCCGGCGATATCGGTGAGGGAGGCGGGGAAGGTGATCGCGTCCTCATCGTCGCGCTCCGCCTCCAGCCGCGCGCGGCGGGCCTGCGCTTCGGCCAGACGGCTGGACACGACCGCCAGTTCCGAGGTCAGGCCGGACGCGTCGAGGCGGACGAGGATCTGCGCCTCCGCCACGCGGTCGCCTTCATCTACAAGAAGTTCCGCCACGACCCCGCCTTCGGGATGCTGGATCGCTTGGCGGTTGCGATCCACCTCGATCTGGCCGGAGGCGACGACTGCGCCCGACAGCGTGGTGGAGACCGACCAGCCGCCGAACCCAGCCACCAGGACAAGCAGCGCGAGCAGACCCAGCCACATTGGGCGGCGCACGGACCAGGACGGCTTGGACCGATCACTCATGACAGCCCCCCCGATGCCCGATTGCGCGTGACCTGCTGCACCTGCTGCGGGTTGCGCAGGACCTTTTCCAGAACCTCGTCACGGGGCCCGAAAGCCTGCACCGCGCCGTTTTTCAGGACCAGAAGCTTGTCACAGGCCTCGATCGCGTTGGGGCGGTGGGCCATGATGAGCACGCCAAGCCCCCTTTCCTTCATCGCGGTGACGGCCCGGTTCAGCGCCTCCGACCCTTCGTGGTCGAGCGCGGAATTGGGCTCATCCAGAACCAGCAACACCGGATCACCGTAGAGCGCGCGGGCCAGCCCCACCCGCTGCACCTGCCCGCCCGAGAGGCGTGGGCCAAGGCGGGAGACTTGCGTGTCATACCCTTTCGGCAGCGCGCGGATCATCGTGTCGACCGCCGCGGCGCGGGCGGCATTGGTCACCGCCTCCCCGTCGGGGTTGGGGTCGAGGCGGGCGATATTCTCCGCAATCGTGCCGTCAAACAGGCTCACCGTCTGGGGCAGGTAGCCGATCAGATGGCCGAGGGTGTCGGGGTCGTATTGGTCCAGCGATGCCCGGTCGAGCCGGATATTGCCCGCCGCGATCGGCCAGAGCCCCATGATGGCGCGCGCCAATGTGGACTTGCCGCAACCCGAGGGGCCGATGATGCCAATCGCCTCCCCCGGATTGAGGCCGAAGGAAACGCCGCGCAGGGCCGGTTTGCTTTCGCCGGGCGGGATGACGGACAGGGAGCTGACCTCCAACGCCGCCGCAGGGCGCGGCAGGTCGAGGCGCGGACGCTCCTCCGCCTCCTCCGCCAGCAAGGTCTTGAGCGCGCGCCAGCCGCGCGTCGCCTCCGACACCATGGACCATTGGCCGATCACCATGTCGATGGGTGCCAGTGCGCGGCCCAGAAGGATGGAGCCGGCGATCATCGCACCCGCCCGCAATTCGCCGCGCAGCACGAGGTAGGCCGCAAGGCCCAGGATCGCCGATTGCAGGAACAGGCGCAGGGTCTTCGACAGCGTCGAAAATCCGCCCACGCGGTCGGCGGCGCGGATCGACACATCCAATGCCTCCCCCCGCTGCTTTTTCCAGCGCGAAAACGCGGTCTTCTGCATGCCAAGCGACCGGATCGCCTCCGCCTGGGATTGCATTTCCGCGGCCATCCGGTCGGCGGAGCGGTTGGCGCCCGACGCCTCCGCCAAGGGTCGCTTGGTCGTGGTGCGGTTCACGAGCGAGATCACGATCAGCAGCGCCGCCCCGCCGAGGGCCATCCAGCCGAGCCAGGGATGGAATATGAAGATCGCCACGATGAACAATGGCGTGAAAGGCAGATCGAACAGCGACATGAACACCGGGGACGCCGTGAGCCGTTGCACCGCCGTCAGATCGCCCAAAGCCGATTCCGCCTGCCCGGTCCGTTGCGCCCGCGACAACGCGGCCCGGAACACGCGTCCGTCGAGCGCGTCCTGCAACCGAGCGCCGTAGCGCGCCGCAACCCGGGCGCGCGCGAAATCCAGAACGCCCATCATCGCGAACAGGAACGCGGTCAGGATCGAGAGCGACAACAACGTCTCCTCGCTGCCCGATCCGAGCACCCGTTCATAGACCTGCAACATGAACCACGGGCCGGTCATCATCAGGGCATTCACGAACAGGCTGAACAGCGCGATGGACCACAGGATCCAGCCATTGCGACGTCGGAATGCGTCCAATTCGTCCGATTTGACGGGGGCGTGTTGGCTCATCTCGGCAAAAGCTCTCCGGAACGCGGGCGGGGTGGACCAACCGCTTGACACTAGCCGACCACCTGCTGATGTAGCAAGGGGGTGCCAATTCCTTACATGCGCCTGTAGTCTTTAACAAACGGTGCATCGGACGGCGCTGCCATCGCGGTCCGGTAGAGTGGGGAAGAAGACGTGTCTGCCATCCAGAAGCTACCCGTGACGATGCATGTGCGGCGCGCTGCCGTGGCCGCGCTTGCCCTGTCGCTTGCGGCTTGTGGCCCCGCCACCCTGCCCCCCGGCGACCAGATCACCGATGCGGATGAGGCGCGCAACCGCGCCGCGCACCAGTTCAACCTGTCGCTGGACCGCGCCGTGCTTGGCCCGACCGCCGATGCCTATGGCGACGGGGTGCCGGAAAGGGTGCGCACCGGCATATCGAATTTCGCCTCCAACCTCAGCCAGCCAAGCCACGTGGTGAACAACATCCTCCAGCTGCGCCTGGGCGATGCGGCGCAAAACACGCTGCGCTTCGCGATCAATACCACGATCGGCATTGGCGGCCTGTTCGATCCGGCCACGGCCCTTGGCGTGCCGGAGGAAGCGACCGATTTCGGCGAGACGCTGCATATCTACGGCTTCGGAGAGGGCGATTACGTCGTCCACCCGGTCCTTGGCCCCTCCACCACGCGCGACACGGTCGGCATGGTGGTCGACTTCGCGCTCAACCCTTTGCGCCACTACGTCCAGCCCCCCGAAAGCACCTACCTGACCGCGACAAGCGTGGCCGCGGGACTGGATTCGCGGTATCAATTCGACACGACCATCGACAGCGTCCTTTACGAGAGTGCCGACAGTTACGCGCAGCTCCGCTCGCTCTACCTGCAACAGCGCCGGTTCGAGCTGGGTGGGCCCGCCGCCACCTACGAGGATCCCTATGCCTCGGGTGATCCCGCATCGGACGCCGCCGCAGTCGCCGCAGACCCCACCTATGACCCTTATTCGGATCCTTATTTTGACCCCTATGCCCAATAACCTCCTTTCATTCCGCCGCCGCTCGTTCCTGTCCGCCGCTTTGGCCGGGTGCGCCCTTCCGCTTCTTCCCCGACAGGCCCACGCCCTGAACGCCAACCAGGCCCGCGCGCTGGTGGAGGCGGCCGTGGCCGATGTGAACCGGGTCATCGCCTCGGGCGCGTCCGAAGCCGCGGTCCTGCCTGAAATGGCCCGCATTTTCCGCACCTATGCCGACGTGCCGACCATCGCGCGATCCGTCCTCGGGCCATCGGCCCGGTCCGCCAGCAGCGGCCAGATGCGCGCCTTCACTGATGCGTTCCAGGGATATTTCTCGGCCAAGTACGGGCGGCGCTTCCGGGAATTCATCGGCGGGTCCATCGTGGTCAACGATGCGCGCCCGGTGCGGTCGTTCTTCGAGGTCATCACGACCGTCAACATGCGCGGTGAATCGCCGTTCGAGTTGCGGTGGCTGGTCTCCGACGGATCGGGGCGCCCGCTGTTCTTCAACCTGATCATCGAAGGCGTGAACCTGATGATTTCGGAGCGGACGGAGATCGGCGCGATGCTGGAGGCAAGGGGCGGCGATATCGACGCGCTGACCGCACATCTGCGCACGCTCGCCTGATCCGTCTGCTGCACATCAACGCGCGCTGTCCTGATCCGCCCGGCCATGCTCGGCACAAGGGCGCCGTGACGCCCTAGTTCAACTGATATTCCAGCGGGTAATGCCCGTCCCGGAATTCACCGAACAGATCCGGCACATCCGGGTGGCCCACCGGTTCCCCGGTATGGTCGGGGACAAGGTTCTGTTCCGACACGTAGGCGACGTAATAGGTCTGATCGTTCTCGGCGAGCAGGTGATAGAAGGGCTGTTCCTTGGATGGACGCGCTTCTTCGGGGATCGCCTCGTACCATTCATCGGTGTTCGAGAATTCGGCGTCGATGTCGAACACCACGCCGCGAAACGGATGTTTCCGGTGCCGCACGACTTGCCCGATATTGTATTTTGCTTGCGTCTCACGCATGGCTTGGCCCCCGGAATTAGGCACAGGTGTTACCGAACCCGCCCCGGGTTTGTCCATGCCAACCCTCCGGATTCAAGGGAAACAGTCTGTGAACCTCGCCCTGACAGTGTTGGAGATCACCGCGCCGGTCTTTGTCCTTGGTGCGGCGGGCTTTGCCTGGGTGCGGCTGGGATACGAGTATCCGACGGAATTCGTAACCCGGCTTGCCATGACTTTCGCGGTGCCCTGCCTGATCTTCACCGCCCTTGTCGGCACGCGGATCGAGCCGGGCGCACTTGCCGCACTCAGCATCGCGGCGGCCTTGTCCTATGCCCTGGTTGCCCTTGTCACCTTTGGCATCGTGAAGGCCCTGCGCCTCAGCCTGCGCGGCTACCTTGCGCCGCTGACCTTCGGAAATACCGGCAATCTGGGCCTGCCGCTGGCGCTTTTCGCCTTCGGGGATGTGGGGCTTGGCCTTGCCGTCGTGGTCTTCGCGATCATGGCCATAGCGATGTTCACGGTCGGGCTCTGGATGGTTGCGGGCGCCGCCAATCCGGCCCGCGTCCTTCGGGAGCCGATCCTCTGGGCCTCCGTCCTGGGCGTGATCTGCCTTATCGTGGATTGGACCCCGCCCGAGGTCGCGATGAACTCCCTTGGGCTGATGGGGCAGTTGGGCATTCCCCTGATGCTTCTGACCCTTGGCGCGGCGGTGGCACGCCTCAAACCCGCAAACGTTCTGCCGGCCCTGGGCCTGTCTGCCGCGAAGCTGGCCATCGGCCTGGTGATCGCCGCCGGCGTGGGCCTTGCCACGGGTCTGACGGGCGTCGCCTTCTCCATCCTCGTGCTGCAATTGGCCACGCCGGTCGGCGTCTCCTCCTACCTCCTGGCGGAGCGGTACAAGGCGGACCCCGACGCGGTGGCGGGGCTTGTCGTCGTCTCCACGCTGCTTGCGATTGCGGCCCTTCCGGTCACATTGTCGTTTCTCCTGCAACACTAAGGCAATCCACCGGTTTTCCTGTGGATAAGTTTCCGCTATAGTGCCGCCCAAACGTCGTGAAATCGCGACACACCAGAGGCAGAGCAGGCCAATGTATCGACGTAGTTTTTCCCTGGGCCTTGTGGCCTCTCTCGCGGCGTGTGGGTCGCGGGAATTCGACTCCCCCCGCAATCTGGACGATGCTTGCGCGCTTCTGCGTGAGCGTCCCCATTACGGCCGAGCCATGCGCCGGACCGAGCGGCGGTGGAACATTCCCGTCCATGTGCAAATGGCGATCATCCATCAGGAAAGCCGGTTCGACGGCGATATTCGCCCGCCCTTCCGCTATGCGCTCGGCGTGATCCCGATGGGGCGGCAAAGCTCGGCCATCGGCTATTCCCAGGCGCTCGACGGAACGTGGGAGGAATACCAGGATGCCGAGGGGCGGCCCCGCGCCCGCCGCACCGATATCGACGACGCGACCGATTTCATGGGCTGGTACATGAACCTGACGCTGGAGCGGAACGGCGTGGCGCTTGACGATACGCGGCGCCAATACCTCGCCTATCACGAGGGCCATACCGGTTATGCGCGCGGCAGCTACAACTCGAAGCCGTGGCTGCTGGATGTCGCGACCCGCGTGGAACAGCGGGCCGAGCGGTATCGGATGCAGCTAACGTCGTGCTGAGGTTCAGCCGCCGTTGCGCGCGGTGATTTCCTGCGGGATGGAGAAGTAGCGCGCGGGGATCGACCCGCCCTGCTCCAACGCCCCAAGAACGACTGTCGTGCGCGCGCCGCCTTCATCGGTGATGATCCATTGCCGCAATTCGATCGGATTGGGGGTGAAGACCATCGTGATCGTCCCGATATTCGGGCGCTCCGGGTCACGCGCGACCACGCGGGTCGACGTGCCGTCGAACGAATGCTCCGACACCATGCCCGACTGGCCCAGATTGACGTTGCGCTGGAGAATGATCCTCAGCGGCGTCTCACGCAGGGGATATTGCTCGGGCGGACCGGACGCGCGGCCATCGAAGATCGCCACCTGCCCGCCGCCGGCCATGACCATCAAATCGTCGCCGTCATAGTCGAACCGCACCCGTCCGGGCCTGTGAATGTAGACGGTTCCGGTGGACACTGTGCCGTCGGAATTGATCTGTGTGAACGGGCTTTCAGCCGTCTGGATGCTGTTGAGATAGCTGGAAAGCTGACCCAGGGGGATCGCATTCGCATGGGCGGCCCGTACGCCAAGAAGCGAGGCGGACGTGGCCGCGGCGGTGGCGCCGAGAAGAGCGCGGCGTGTAATCGGCATCGGATTTCTCTCTGATTCGAATTGCTTACCCAAGATATAGGACGCAGTGGCGCGCTATGCGATAACAGTGCCGAAAATTCGGGCTTCAGATCATCGTGATCCGGACACGCACGGGGACGAACGGACATGGCGGCGATCGCGGGCATATTGGGTTTGGTCATCGGGCTGACGTTCATCGGCATTGCCATCGCGCCGTTCTTGCTGTGGGGCGAAACGCCACCGATCATGGTGCGCGCGGCGCTACTGGGGATGGGTGGCATCCTGATTCTGTGTTCCGTGCTGGCCATCCGCCACGGTTTTCGTGCCGTCGCCGCCCGCCGGAACGGGGAAAAGGTTCCGGTGCGCGCGACGGTGGAGGTCGACGACAGCTCGGACAGCACTTCCTATACGATCTACGCCGAATTCAACGGCGAACGATGGGCCGTGTCGGCCTATGGCGGGCGGGGAGTGCAGCGCCTGGAAGCCGGCACGGCAACCAACGTCTTCGCCTGGCGACATCCCGCCACGGGCGCGCCGCTTGCATTCGAGGTGGATGGCCATCCAGTCCGCACCTATCCGGTCGCGCGGCGCGTCTGACGGGAGTGGTGCGAGCCAACAGCGCCGCCCGTCCAAAAGGATCGCGCAGCGGTCTGATGAACCCGGCGGCGTTTCAGGGCCGGATGCTCGGCAACGCCCCTTAATCCTGCTCCGGCACCAGGATCTCGCGCTTGCCCACATGGTTGGCGGCGCTCACCAGCCCCTGTTCTTCCATCTGCTCCACCAAGCGCGCGGCCTTGTTGTAGCCGATGCCAAGCTTGCGCTGGATGTAGCTGGTGGAGCATTTGCGGTCCTTGATGACCACGCCCACGGCCTGATCGTAAAGCGCATCCTCGCCGCCGGTATTGCCGCCGGTGTTCAGACCCAAGACCGCGTCGATATCGCTTTCCTTATCCTCATCCGGACCATCAAGCACGGAGGCCGCGTAATCCGGCGGGCCGAAGCTTTTCAGGTGGCGGACGATCTCCTCCACCTCCTCGTCGGAACAGAATGGCCCGTGCACGCGGGTGATCTTCGCGCCACCCGCCATGTAGAGCATGTCGCCCATACCCAGAAGCTGCTCGGCCCCCATCTCCCCCAGGATGGTCCGGCTGTCCACTTTCGATGTCACGTGGAAGGATATCCGCGTCGGGAAGTTCGCCTTGATCGTCCCGGTGATCACATCGACGGAGGGGCGCTGGGTGGCCATGATGATATGGATGCCCGACGCCCGCGCCATCTGCGCCAGGCGCTGGATACAAGCCTCGATCTCCTTGCCGGCGACCATCATCAAGTCGGCCATCTCGTCGACGATCACGACGATGAACGGCATCTTCTCGGGCGCGTATTCCTCCGTCTCGAACACCGGATCGCCGCTTTCGTCGTCGAACCCGGTCTGGAACGTGCGAGAGAACATCTCTCCCTTATCCAGCGCGTCCTTCACGCGGGAATTGTATCCGTCGATATTGCGCACGCCCATCTTGGACATCTTGCGGTAACGCTCCTCCATCTCGCCCACGACCCATTTCAGGGCAACGACCGCCTTCTTGGGATCGGTCACAACGGGGCTGAGCAGGTGCGGAATGCCGTCATAGACGCTCAGTTCCAGCATCTTCGGGTCGATCATGATCATCCGGCAATCTTCCGGCTTCAGCTTGTAGAGCAGGCTGAGGATCATCGTGTTGATCGCCACGGATTTACCGGACCCGGTGGTGCCTGCGATCAGCAGGTGGGGCATCTTGGCGAGGTTCGCGATCACCGGCTCCCCGCCGATGTCCTTACCGAGCGCCAGGGGCAGCTTGTGCGCGCCGTCGCCGAAATCCCGGTGGCTGAGCATTTCGCGCAAAACCACCATCTCACGGTTCACGTTGGGCAGTTCGATCCCGATCACGGTGCGCCCTGGGACGGTGGAGACGCGCGCCGACAGGGCGGACATGGATCGTGCGATGTCATCGGCCAGACCGATCACGCGGCTGGCTTTGAGGCCCGGCGCAGGTTCCAGCTCGTACATCGTGACGACGGGGCCGGGGCGGACCGAAACGATCTCTCCCTTCACGCCGTAATCATCGAGGACGTTTTCAAGCATCCGAGCATTCTCCTCCAACGACTCGTCGCTGAGGTGGTGGCGTTCGATGGAGGTGGGATTGGTCAGAAGGGTGAGCGGCGGGAATTCATAGGGCTCCGGCTCGGACAAGGGCAGCGATGGCTGGCTGTCTTTCTTCGCCTGACGCGACTGGGCCGGTGCCTTGCGGGTGGGTTGTTGCACGAGACCGCGTTCATTGCGCGCCTCGGGCGCGACCCGGCGCAGGAGGCCGGGCTGTGCGACCGGCGCGGGTTCGGGGGTGTGCAAATCCACAGGCTCAACCTCTGCCATGGGCGCTTCGGGTGCGGCATCGGCGGCGGTCAGGGGCGGTTCGATCCGGTTTAGACCGGGCACGCGGGACGGGGTGCCGGGCGTCACACGGGCGCGCGCGGCGATGTCGGCGATGGTGTTGCCGGTCGGCGCGGGGTCCTGCGGACGCATGCGCGCGCGGATCGCGTCGGAAATACGGGAACGGACGCGGTCTTCTCCACCCGGCGTGTCGTGCAAGTCTTCGACCAATGTGGGATCTGCCTCGGGCAAAGGCGCTTCCAGCGGCGGCTCCGCATCGCGCAGAAGGCGCGGCATTCGGGCAAAGAGACCGCCTTGCTGCGCGGCCTGGGGATCGGGCGCCTCATGGGTATCCGGCTCCGCGTAAGGATCGGACGGAATGTCGGCGCGGACAACCCGCGGCTCCTGCGTGGCCGCCATGGCGGCGGCAGCGGCGTTTCGGGCAGCGCGGCGTTCCTGAAGGGCCTGCGCGGTTGCCCCGGCGCCGCGTCCGATGGACCGCACGGTACCGGTCACGGCGGCACCGGTGGCCATCATCCCCACAAGCAGGAAGCGCAGGGTCAGACCGATCTCCCGCTTGGTCATGCCGAGCACGAAAATGACCATCACGGCGGTCGCCACGAAGGCGACGAAAGCGGCGAGCTTGATCCCGAATTGCGGGGCGAAGGGAAGCGCGCTGAGCACTGCACCCAGGATCGTATCGCCGAACAGCCCGCCAGCCCCGAAGGAATGGGGCCAGTTCTGCGGCGGCACATGGCTGGCCGCATAGATCGCGGCCAGCGCGATGGCGATGGGAAGGAACAGAACCCGGCCCAAAGCGCGTTCGTGGCCGCGGTGCAAGAGGAACCGCAGGCCCCACGCCAGCGCTGCCGCGGGCAACACCCAGGCCGCGAAGCCCATGATCATGATGAGAACCGCCGCAACGGACGCCCCGCCTCGCCCCAGAAGGTTCTCGGGCTGCGCATCGGTTGCGGCCATCCAATTCGGGTCTTCGGGCACATAGCTCGACAACAAAGCAGCCAAGGCCACGCCCAGACCGATCAGCGCCATGCCGAACATCTCCTGCCCGCGGCGCATCAGCACCTCGTGCATGTGTCCGTCGAGAAGCGGTTCACGCTGTCTGGTCTGATAGGCCATGCTTGTTCCTCACTCGTAGAGCGCCTTGCGGAGCGTCATCAGCCCCCGGCGCATTTCTTCTTGTTCCGCCACCATCGCCACGCGAATCCGGTCCTGCCCCGGCGTCACGCCATCCACTTCGCGCGCAAGATAGTGGCCGGGCAGAACCCGCACCCCTGTCTCACGCCAGAGCTTCAGCGTCGCGGCCTCGGCATCCTCGACCGGAAGCCACAGGAAGAAGCCCGCCTCCGGGCCGCGGTATCCGGTGACATCGGCGAAGATCTCGTCGGCGATGGTGTATTTCTGTTGGTAAAGCGCACGATTTTCTTCGACATGCGCCTCGTCCGCCCAAACCGTCTCGGCCACCGCTTGCAACGGCATCGGCAGGGGCGCACCGGAATAGGCGCGCAGCTGTTTCATGCGGGCAATGCTTTCCGGGCCTCCGGCGCAGAACCCCGATCTTAGGCCCGGCAGGTTGGAGCGTTTGGACAGCGAGTGGAAGATCATCACCCGCTCCGCGTCCGCGCCCATACGCTGCGCAACGCGAAGCGCGCTGACCGGGGGCGTGTCGCGGTAGATCTCCGAATAGCACTCGTCGGCGAAAATCTTGAAATCGTGCTGTTCGGCCAGCGCGATCAGGGCTTCCCAATACGCCTCGGACGCGACGGCGCCCTGCGGATTCGCGGGGGAGCAGATATAGGCGATGGCCGTGCGTTCGAGGATCGCGGGATCGACGGCGTGGAAATCGGGCAGATCGCCTGTCGCCTCCGTCGCGGGCAGGTAGACGGGTTCGGCGCCGACGGACAGGGCGGCCACCGCATAGACCTGGTAGAAGGGATTGGGCGTCAGGACGACGGGTCGCTGGCCATTCTTGCGCTCGGGACACAACGCCATGCAGGCATTGTAGAGCCCCTCGCGCGTCCCGTTCAGCGCCAGGATTTGCGTATCGGCGGCCACGTCGATGTCAAACCGACGCCCAAGCCAATCGGCCTGTGCCACGCGCAACGCCATGGAGCCGTCGTTTTCAGGATAGCGGCCAAAGCCTTGCAGATGGGTCGCGATCACGTCGCCGATCCACGGCGGGAACGCATGGCGCGGCTCGCCAATGGTCATCAGCACAGGCTCCCCACCCGGCTCATGCACATCAAGCAATGTCCGCAAACGCGGAAACGCATATTCTGGGAGGTTCGAAAACCGCTCCGGAAACACCATGACTGCCTCAATATCAGGGTCGTTATCGCCCTGTTTGGAGGCAGGATAGCGAAGGCAGGCGCTTGGGTCCAGAAAAACGGGTGTGGAATCAGTCGGGTGTGGCGTTCAGGCCAGACCGGCCTCCGCCGCAGCCGCCAGGCGCAACAATCGGGTGTCCTCTCCGGGATGGGCCATCATCATCACGCCCGTCGACGGAATGCCGGTGGGCAGCGTTATGGCGCACAGGCCCATCAGGTTTCCGACGCGGGTATTGCGGAGCGTCAGAAGGTTTTCGGTCACGAAATAATCGTCGTCACTGTCCAGCCGAGCCATATCGGGGGGCAGATTGGCCGCGGTCGGGATCAGAACCGCGTCATAGGCCGCCGTGGCGGCGCGATACTGCGCGCGCAACTCGTGCAAACGCCGCCAGAGCGCCACGAAATCCGCTGCCGTCACGCTTGCCCCTTGGCGGAACCGGTCCCGGATGCGGTGGAACATCTTCTCGGGATCGGCTTCGATCACCTTGCCCCAGATGCCGTAGGCCTCCGCCGTGTAGAGCGACAAAGTCGTATCCATCGCCTCGTTCACCGCCGGGATATCGCCCGTTTCGATCTGCGCCCCGGCGCGGGCCAGGCGATCCACGGCGGATTGGAAAGCGGCACCGGGACCGTCGCGCACGTCGGAGGCATAGGGGTCGAGGACCAGAAGGCGGGCGTTTTTCAGCGTCGCCTCCCCCAGATCGGGGGCCTTTGTGCCGCCCATCACGGCGAACAGTTCCGCGCAATCTTCCACGCAGCGGCAAAGCGGGCCAACGGTGTCGAACCGCTCAACCAGCGGCACGACACCGTGCAGCGACAGCGCCCCATGGGTCGGTTTGAACCCCACGAGGTCGTTCCACGCGGCGGGCAGGCGCACCGATCCGCCGGTATCCGAGCCGATCCCCGCCGACGCCAACCCGAACGCCACCGATACCGCCGCCCCGGAGGAGGAGCCGCCGGGGGCCAATTCCGGATCATGGGCGTTCGGCGGCGTAGCGGTGGACGGGTTCACGCCGAGCCCCGAAAAGGCCAGCTCCGTCATGTGTGTCTTGCCAAGACACACGAGCCCTTCGCGGGTGGCGTTGGCCAGAACTTCGGCGTCCCGTGTCGGCGTGCGCCCTTCGAGAAGCTTCGACCCGGCCTCCGTCCGGACGCCCGCCGTGTCGAACAGGTCCTTCCAGCTGATCGGAACCCCGTCCAGCAGGCCACGGCGCACGCCATGTTTGGCGCGGTCGTGGGCGGCAATCGCCTCGTTCAGGGCGCGATCGCGGGTCAGGCGGGCATAGATCCGGGGACCGGCTTCGTGGGCCTTGGCGGCGTCAAGGTAGGCTTCGGTGATCTCGACCGGGTCCACGTCGCCCGCGCCGATGCCGCGCCCGATTTCACTGGCGCTTTTGCGAAGCCAATCCATTTCCGCACTCCCCTGCCCTGACCATGCGACGCTAACGACGCCGCGCCGCATGGACAATCCCCGGCCCCGCCCCATAGTCAGCCCCATGACAAAGATCGACGCGGATATCCTGATCGTGGGCGGCGGGCTGAACGGCCCGTGCCTTGCACTCGCCTGTGCGCAAGCGGGACTGTCGAGCGTGGTACTGGATGCCTTGCCGCTGGAAACGCGGAAGGACCCCGACTTTGACGGGCGCGCCTATGCGCTGGCGCTGGCATCGGTGCGGATGCTGACGGCGCTTGGGATCTGGGGCGCGGTTGCCGACAAGGCGCAGCCGATGCTGGAGATCAAGGCATCGGACGGGCGCGCGGGCGAAGGGGCCGCGCCGTTCTTCCTGCATTTCGACCATGCGGAGATCGAGGAAGGCCCGATGGGCCAAATGTGCGAAGACCGCTTCCTGCGCCGCGCCTTGCTGGATGCGATGGGCGCGGAGCCGTTGATCACACACCGGGCCGAGGCGCGTGTTATCGCGCAGGACACCGACGGCGTGCCAAGTGTGACGCTGGAGGGGGGAGAGGTCCTGCACGGTCGCCTGATCGTCGGGGCGGATGGGCGCTCGTCCGGTGTCGCGGCGCGCGCGGGGATCAAGCGGACCGGTTGGGGCTATGAGCAGACGGCGCTTGTTTGCGCGGTGGGCCATGAACGCCCCCATAACGGCATCGCGCATCAGTTCTTCATGCCGGGTGGTCCGCTGGCGATCCTGCCGCTTCCCGGCAACCGGTCCTCCATCGTCTGGTCGGAGCGGGAACCGCGCGCGGGCGAATTGGCGGCGGCGGATGATGCAGCATTTCTTGAGGCCCTGCGCCCCGCCTTCGGAGATTTCCTGGGGGAGATTGCGCTTGTGGGTCAGCGATTCAGCTACCGCCTGACGCTGAGCCTGACCCAGAGCCTGATCGCCGACAAGCTGGCGCTGGTGGGCGATGCGGCCCACGGCGTTCATCCAATTGCGGGCCAAGGCCTGAACCTCGGACTGCGCGACGTGGGCGCGCTGGCCGAGGTGCTGGCCGACGCAAAGCGGCGGGGAGAGGACTTCGCCGCCCCAGACGTTCTGGCACGCTACCAGCAATGGCGGCGCTTTGATGTGGCGAGCCTTGCGGCGGCGACCGATGGGGTGAACCGCTTGTTTTCCAACGACAATCCAGCCCTTCGTGCGGCGCGCGACATCGGGATGGGCGTGATCGGCGCGTTGCCCGGTTTGCGGCGGGGATTCATCCGGCAGGCCGCCGGGCTGACCGGGGACCTGCCCCGCCTGATGCAGGGTCGCGCGCTGTAGCGCGTTCCCCTAGAGGGAATCCTGACCTGTTGCGCAATGGATGGTTGCGCTTAGGATGCGCCAATCGACCCCTTGTCACGGAGCATCCATTTGTCCGGCCCCAAACTGACCGCAATGATCCTGTTCGGCGCGCTTGCGCTTGTCTTCGGTTTCATCCTCAGCGCGACCATTGTCGGTGCCTTCGGGGGATTCTTGACGGGTTTGATCGCCGCCGCAGGCGTCTGCGCGCTGATCTGGTTTGCCGATCTCGAAAAGCTGGCCTTCGCGCGGGGCTTTCTGGGCCTTGGCGCAGTCTTCATCGTCGTTCCCATCGTGGGGCTGGCGGGCCTTGGCGAGCAGGTCAGCGAAGTCGCCGTTCAGGCGCTGGAGACGGGCGAAAGCGTGACCGAGGATGAATTCGGTGCCATCGCCATCACCTCCATCTTCGCGTCGGCGGGGTTGGTCCTGGGCATGATTATCGGGTTGATCCTGATCCTGATCGGCGGGCTGATGCATTCCCGCGCCCGGAAATCCGCGCCGCCACCGATCAACCCGCAATGACACCGGCCAAGGTCGCCATACTGGTGCTGTTCAGCGCCATCGTCGGCATCGCCACGTTCGTGATGGTCGATGCCCTGACCCATACCTGGCGCGCTTGGGCCGGGGCTATCGTTCTTGCCCTGGCCACCGGTTCGCTGATCTGGTTCGGAACATCCCGACAGCAGATGATAGGGCGCGGGATCATGGCCTTGGCCGCGACGGTAATCGCTGCCCCGACGGCGGGCCTGATGGCGGCTCAAAACGATTTTCTGTACGGGTTCATCGCGAACCCCGACGCGACGCTGTCGCATTTCGAAGCCTACGACGCGCTTTTTGCACGCGGCCTTCGAATGGCGGGGATCGGCCTTGCGGCGGGGATCGTGCTGTTCTTCGTCGGGTGGCGCGTTCATCGCGCGGGATAGGCCTGCGAAGGATCACACGGATCACTCCAGTTTGCGCGCCTCTTCTTCCAGCATGATCGGGATGCCCCCGCGGATCGGGTACGCCAAATGCGCGGCCTTGGAGATCAATTCCTGCGCGGCGGCGTCGTAGCTGAGCGGGGCTTGCGTGACCGGGCAGACCAGCGCCTCCAGCATGTGGCGGTCGATCGGCGGACGGTCGGCGGGCGCGCTCTCGTCGCTCATTGCATCCGATCCTCTTCGGCGTTGGCCCGCAGGGAAAATTCCAGCAGCGTCACCATCGTCTCACGCCGGGTGGTGAGTGACGGGGCTTCCAGCAGGGCCTGTTTCTCCTCGGGGACGAAGGGGCACAACATCGACAGGGAGTTTATAAGCAACTCGTCATCGGCCTCCTTGAGGCTGTCCCAATCGGTCGACAGGGTCATATGGTCGAAATAGCGGCCCAGAAGATCAAGGAACGCCTCCCGGTCGAACCCCTTGTCCACCTCCGTAGGCCCGAGATCGGCGTTGAAGCCGTCCCATTTCACGTCGCACCGGCGGTAGGGGGTGAAGCCCGTCACCTCCTCCTGCATCCGGAAGCGGGACATGCCGGCCAGCGTGATCATGTAACGCCCGTCTTCGGTTTCCGAGAATTGCGTCAGGCGACCTGCGCAGCCGATGGAGTGCAGGCGCTTCTCCTTCGATCCGGGAACCTCGTAGGGTTGGATCATTCCTATCAGGCGGTGCGATGTCTTGAGCGTGTCGTCGATCATCGACAGGTAGCGCGGCTCGAAAATATGCAGCGGCAGACGCGCCCGTGGCAGCAGAAGCGCCCCGGGCAACGGGAAGACCGGGATCGTGTCCGGAAGATCGGCGGCGTTCATCATCTGATACCACCTAGGCTGAGGCGCGCCTTAGGCAAATATCATCGAGCTGAGGCGACGGCGCCCGTTCAGGGCAATCGGGTCCTGTGGTTTCAGGGCGTCGAAGATGGTGAAAAGCTGCGTCTTGGCGGCGCCGTCGTTCCACTCCCGGTCGCGCCGGAAAAGGTCGAGAAGCTGTTCGACCGCCCCCTCCACATCCCCGGACGCATGGAGCGCCTGGGCATAGTCGAACCGGGCCTGGTGGTCGTCCGGGTTGGCCTCCAACGCCGCTTCGAGATCACCGAGCGGACCCGCATCGGCGGCCTGGCGGGCCAATTCGATCTGGGCGCGAACCGCTTCGATCTCGGGCGCGTTGAAAATCTTATCGGGCGCGGTGTTGAGGACCGCCTCGGCCTGGTCGATTTGATCCATGGCCAGGTGTGACCGGGCAAGCCCCGCCATGGCGGACGCATTTTCAGGCTCTTCGCCCAGGATGGCGGCGAAGGTTTGGGCCGCGTCGGCCACGGCCCCTTCGGCCAGCATCGACTCTGCCGCTTCAAGGGCCTCGGCCAAACCGCCATCCTCCCCGGACATTGCGGCCAGTTTGGACACGAATTCCTTGATCTGGCTTTCGGGGACCGCGCCCTGGAAGCCGTCGATCGGCTGGCCCTGGTGGAAGGCATAGACGGTGGGGATGGATTGCACGCGCAACTGCGCCGCGATCTGCTGGTTCTCGTCCACGTTGACCTTGACCATTTTCACGCGCCCCTTGGCGGCGGTCACGGCGGCCTCCAACTGCGGGCCGAGGGTCTTGCACGGGCCGCACCAAGGTGCCCAGAAATCCACGATGACCGGGATGTCGCGGCTGGCATCGACAACGTCGGCCATGAAGGTTGCGTCGGTGGCATCCTTGATGATGTCGGCGGCGGATTCAGCGGGGGAATTTCCGAATTCGAGCATCGGGCAGCTCCGTCTTTCTGGCGTGTTCGCCCTTATATGCGGGCCGCAGCCGCGTTCGCCAAGGGGGACGCGCGATTAGAGGTCGAATGTTGCAAGCACGGGCGCATGGTCCGACGGCTTCTCCCATCCCCGGACATGGCGCAACACGCGCGATCCGTGGGCCGCGTTGGAAATGTCGGGCGTGGCCCAGATATGGTCCAGACGACGGCCCTTGTCGGATTCATCCCAATTGGGCGAGCGATACGACCACCAGGAAAAAAGCGGTCCGTCCGGGATGTCCTGCCGCGTGATGTCGACCCATTTCCCGGCCTCCTGCGCCTGGGCCAAATGTTCGACCTCGATCGGCGTGTGGGAGACGACCTTGAGCAATTGCTTGTGGGACCAGACATCGTCTTCCCGCGGAGCGATGTTCAGGTCGCCCACGAGGATGGATTTCCGCGGCGTGTCGCGATGGGCCCAATCGCGCATGTCGGTGAGGTAATCGAGCTTCTGTCCGAACTTGATGTTCTTGTCGCGGTCGGGTTCATCCCCGCCGGCCGGCACGTAAAAATTGTGGATCGTGACCCCGTTTTCCAGCCGTCCCGCGATATGGCGGGCGTGATCCAGGCCCGCGAATTCGTGGGAACCTGCCTCCTCCATCGGGAGCTTGGAGAGGATCGCGACGCCGTTATAGCCCTTCTGCCCACGGGCGACCATGTGCGCGTATCCCAGCGCCTCGAACACGTCGAAGGGGATCTTGTCCACGGGCGATTTGCATTCCTGAAGGCAGAGAATGTCGGGGGCCTCCTGCGTCATCAGATCGGCGACGATGCCCTGCCGTAAGCGGACGGAGTTGATGTTCCATGTGGCAAGGGTGAAGGGCATGGCGGGCGCTCCGGCTTTGGGGTGGAGGGCGACGATACGGGATCGGGCCGGGGTGTCCAGAGGCTTGGGGTGGAGATCATGCGAAGAAAGGGGGCGCTGCCCCCATCGCCTGAAGGCGATTCCCCCGAGGTATTTCCGAAGCAAAGAGGGGCGGGCGCGTTAACCTTAACGGGCCGTGAAGGACGCGAGTGTGTCAAGGAGGGCGGCGGTGAAGGCGTCCGGGTCCTCGATCATCGGGATATGACCCACATCGGGGATCACGGTCAGGGCAGCCCCGGGGATGAGGGTGGCAAGGTGTTCGCCCTGTTCATGCGGCGTGGTCGTATCCTCCGCCCCCCAGATCAGGCCGGTCGGAATGTCGAGGGCGCGGAAGGACTGCGATTGAGTGGATGGCAGGCCCGCGGGCGGCACAAGGAGCGTGGGCAGCCAGCGGGCCAAAGCCTCCGTCGCGCCATCTTGGGTGGCGGGGGCGGCGAGGACCTCCAGAATCTCATCGGTGGCGGCTTCATCGCGGTGTAGGAAGGCCTGAAGCAAGGGGCGCGCGGCCAGCGGATTGGTCACGCTTGCGGAGACCAGAACCTCCCTCAGCCAGAGCGGGCGAAGCATGGCCGGAAGCGCGATGTCGTCGGGCGGGTCCAGCGGCAGGGCCCCCGCGATAATCGTCAGGGATTGGTAATCATCCGGGCCCCGCATCACGGCCTCCATCGCGGCACCGGCGCCGAAGGAATGGGCGACGATATGGGGCGTGAGGCCGAAAGATGCATTGACGGCCGCAATCCGCTCCGCGCTCATGGCGCGGCCGTAGTCGCCCTCCGGGCTGCGGGGGGAGTAGCCCATGGGCGGCACGTCGATGGCGATTGCGAAATACCCGGCATCGGCCAGCGCCTCTTGCGTGTGTTGCCACGTGCCGGACCAACCGACCGAGCCGTGGATCAGAAGGACCGGTTCGCCATCTTCGGGTCCCATGGTGATGGCGTAGATCGGGCCGAGCGGCGTTTCGATGAAGCGCCCCTGACCGGGCGCGGCGGCAGGGCCGTCCACCTCGCGCAGATGGGCGGCCAGACGGAACCCGGCCAATGCAAGCACCGACAGGATCACGAGTAGAAGAACAAGACGGAAGAGAAATCGCATGGACGCCATTGTGCCTGTCCGGTGCTTCGGCGCAAGTTGCCCGGTAGAAGGGACATGCCATGGCCGCCTTGATCCGCGAAAACCGGAATTTCCGCCTGCTGATGTCCGGGGCGGGGCTGGCGAACCTGTCCGACGGGATCGGGGCGCTGGCCTTCCCGTGGCTCGCCACGCTCATCACGACCGATCCGCGCGCGCTGGCCATCGTGGCGTTCGCCACCCGCCTACCGTGGTTCCTGTGGTCGCTGCCCGTGGGCGTCTGGACGGACCGGGCGGATCGGCAGGTCATGATGGTGCGGGCCGATCTGGCGCGGATGGCGCTGGCGCTTGCCGTAGTCGCCCTGATCCTGTCAGGCCCGAGGGGTGCCAGCGGGGCGGAGGCCGCGTGGATGATCGCGGGGCTTGCCGCGCTGGCATTCCTGATGGGTACAGCAGAGGTATTTCGCGACAACGCCGCGCAGACGGCTTTGCCTTCCGTCGTGGACAAATCGCGGCTGGAGGAGGCGAACGGCCAGATCTGGTCGGTGGAGCAGGTGATGGGCCAATTTGTCGGACCACCGCTCGCCGGGTTCCTGATCGCCGTGGCAGTTCCGGCACCGTTCGTGTTCGAGGCGATGGGCTTCGCCCTTGCGGCCTTCGCGGTCTGGGCCATCACCTTTCCGTCCCGACCCACGCGCCCGGCGCGGGAAAAATTCCTCAAGGAGATGCGCGCGGGCTGGACCTGGCTCAAGGCGCATCGCGTGATCCTGCAACTTGCGCTGATCCTGGGCGGGTTGAACGCGGCGCATATGGCGGGCTTCACCATCCTGGTCCTGTTCAGTCAGGAGGTTCTGGGGCTTGGCGCGGTCGGGCATGGGCTTTTGTTGACGGCGGGGGCCGCGGGCGGCGTGGCGGGTGGATTGCTCTGCCCTTGGATCGCTGCGCGGCTGGGATCCTCGCGCAGCCTCTGGGTGGCGCTGGCGTTGATGCCTTTGCCGTTTCTGGGGCTCTATCTCACGTCGGAGGTCTGGATCGCCGTGGCGCTTCTGTTTCTGGAAACCTTCGTCGCCGTGCTGTGGAACGTGGTCACGGTGTCGTTCCGGCAGCGGGTGATTCCCGATGAATTGCTCGGTCGGGTCAACTCCATCTACCGCTTTTTCGGCTGGGGCATGATGCCCTTGGGCGCGTTGGCGGGCGGCTGGATCATGGCCTATGCGGAGCCGTCGATGGGTCGCGAGGATGCGATGCGGCTGGTCTTTCTGGCCTGCGCGGGGCTCTTCGCGGCGCTGTTTGTCTATGGTTTGGCGCGGTTGCGCCTGCCAACGGGCACAGCGGACTAGGCCACACGCTGAGGGCCTTTTCCCCATAAAAAAAGACCCGGGCGCGATGCCCGGGCCAAGTCCAACAGGGAGGTGATGTCGTTCCCGAGGGAGGTCGGGACCCCGACATCGGGGGATTTCGGCAAGCGAACGCTACTGCGTCGGATCAGGTTCCCCTCCGCCTTAGGCCACCAATCTATAGCCGCCGGATTCCGTCACCAGCAGGCGGGCGTTGGACGGATCGGGTTCGATCTTCTGGCGCAGGCGATAGATGTGCGTCTCAAGCGTATGGGTGGTGACGCCGGCATTGTATCCCCAGACTTCGTGCAACAGCACGTCCCGGGCCACGACGCCATCCTGCGCGCGGTAGAGGAACTTGAGGATGTTGGTCTCTTTCTCCGTCAGGCGGATCTTCCGCTCATCCTCGGTGATCAGCATCTTCATGGCGGGCTTGAACGTATACGGCCCAAGCTGGAAGACGGCGTCCTCGGACTGTTCATGCTGGCGCAGTTGCGCGCGGATGCGGGCCAGAAGGACCGGGAAGCGGAACGGCTTGGTGACGTAGTCGTTGGCCCCGGCATCGAGGCCCAGGATCGTGTCGGCGTCGCTGTCATGGCCCGTCAGCATCAGGACC
This sequence comes from Hasllibacter sp. MH4015, assembly GCF_020177575.1. Taxonomy (NCBI): domain Bacteria; kingdom Pseudomonadati; phylum Pseudomonadota; class Alphaproteobacteria; order Rhodobacterales; family Roseobacteraceae; genus Hasllibacter; species Hasllibacter sp. MH4015. The sequence continues at coordinate 3,555,210 of NZ_JAHTBK010000001.1, read as the reverse complement.
GGGCATTTCACGCCCTGTTTGCGCATCAGGCGGCACAGCTCGCGGCCGTCGGTATCCGGCAAGCCCACGTCGAGGATTACGAGGTCGTAGATCCCTTCCTTGGCCCGGTCCATCGCCTGTCCGCCATTGGCGGCCTCGAAGACGTCGAAATCCTCGGTCATCACCAGCTGTTCGCTCAGCGCCTCACGCAGGTCATCGTCGTCGTCGACCAGAAGGATTTTCTTGAGGTTTGCCATGGTCCGGCCCTCCGCTTTGTCGTGTTCTGTTACATCGACATGACGCGGGGCGCGGGGGTTTGTCTATGCGTGTAACCGTGCCTCACGGCCCTGTGTCACCACGTGAGGGAATGTTTCAATTTCCGCCCGCGACGCGCTAAGGGTTTGGGCCATGAGCCTTTTGCCCACCACGTCCGAGCTTGTGGCCCGCGCGCGATCCGACCTACGCGTGGGGTTGCCCGTGGTGCTGACCCGGGGTGGATCGGCGCTTCTGATTCTGGCCTGCGAGACGGCGACTGAGGCAAGGCTGGATGCGTTGCGCGCCCTTGGTCCGGTCATCGTGGCGCTGACGGGGTGGCGGGCGGCGACGCTGAAGGTACGGGTCTATGACGGGGACATCGCCCGGATCGTGATGCCGGAGGATGCCGGGGCGGCGTGGCTCGCCGATCTGGCGGACCCGGCGCGGGACCTGCGCGCGCCGCTGAAAGGACCTTTTCGGGAGGAACGCGCCGGTGATGCAAGCCTGCATCGGTTGGCCCTGTCGCTGGCGAAATCGGCGCATTTGTTGCCCGCCGTCGCGGCGGTGGAGGTTGCCGATTGGCCGGACGGTCTGACAAGTCTGCCGATGGAGGCCGCCGCAGCCGATCTCGCCGAAAATGCGCTGCTTCATCCCGTGGCCAACGCCGCCTTGCCGATGGAACTGGCGCAAGCCGGTCGCCTGCATATCTTCCGCCCCGATAACGGAGAGGTGGAGCATTACGCCATCGAAATCGGGCGACCCGATCGCTCGAAACCGGTTTTGGCGCGTCTGCATTCGGCGTGTTTCACGGGCGACGTGCTGGGGTCGATGAAATGCGACTGCGGCCCCCAATTAAGGACGGCTCTGGCTGAAATGGGCCGTTCGGGTGAAGGGATTCTGTTGTATCTGAACCAGGAGGGGCGCGGGATCGGCCTTGCCAACAAGATGCGCGCCTATGCCTTGCAGGATCAGGGCTTTGACACGGTGGAGGCGAACCATCGGCTCGGGTTCGAGGATGACGAGCGCGATTTCCGCATCGGGGCAGACCTGCTGCGTCGCATGGGCTTCGGCGCCGTGCGCCTGATGACGAACAATCCCCGCAAGGTGGAAATGATGGGCGCGGAAGGGATCGACGTGGTCGACCGCGTGCCACTGGTCACGGAGACGAACCGCTTCAACGCGCACTACATGGATGTGAAGCGGTCGAAGTCGGGGCATCTTCTGTGACACGCGCCGCGACGCCTGAGGACATGGTCCTGAGCCCGTCGGGCCTGCGCTTCTGGGGCGCGCGTCTGCCGTTCACTGTGGGGCGCGGCGGCGTGGTTCGTGACAAGCGGGAAGGTGATGGCGGTACACCCGTCGGTGTGCACCGGATCGTCGGGTGCCTTTACCGCGCCGACAGGCTTGCCGCGCCGTGCGATTGGGCGGTTCCGATCGGTCCCGGCGATCTGTGGTCGGATGAAGACGGGGATGCGGATTACAACCACATAGTGCGGCGGCCCTATGGCGGGTCGGCGGAACGGCTGGCGCGGGGGGACCGGCTCTACGACATCGTATTGGTGACCGATTGGAACTGGCCCGATGCTGTGCCCGGACGGGGATCAGCGATCTTCGTCCACCAATGGCGTGGGCCGGGGCGTCCGACGGAAGGCTGCGTGGGCGTGCATCCGGCCCATCTGCGGTGGATCGTGCCCCGGATCAGCTACGCGACGCGGTTGATCGTGCCGCCCGCACTCGCCCGCTGATCCAAGTCCTCAGCCGTACTCTCGCTCTCCGAAAATGGCGGAGCCGACGCGGATATGGGTCGCGCCCTGCGAGATGGCCGTCTCGAAATCCGACGACATGCCCATAGACAGACCCTGCAGCCCGTTACGGGCGGCGATCTTGGACAGAAGCGCGAAATGCAGCGACGGCTCCTCTTCCACCGGGGGGATGCACATCAACCCCTTGATCGGCAGGTCCATCGCCTGTGCTTCCGCGATGAAGGCGTCCGCGTCAGAGGGCAGACACCCGGCCTTCTGCGGCTCCTCTCCCGTATTCAACTGGACGAACAGGTCGGGGCAGCTCCCACGCTCCTGAGCCAGATCCGCGAGGCGTTTGGCAAGTTTCGGGCGGTCGAGCGTGTGGATCGTGCTGAAGAACTCCACCGCCTGCCGCGCCTTGTTCGTCTGGAGCGGGCCAATGAGGTGGAGGTCGATGCCGTCGAATTGCGCCTGGAAGTCGGGCCAGCGGCCAAGCGCCTCCTGCACGCGGTTTTCGCCGTAGATGCGGTGGCCCTGTTCGAGCACGGCCTGCACCCGCTCGGGCGGTTGAACCTTGGAGACGGCGATGAGCGTGATGCCCGCCGGGTCGCGGCCATGGGCCTGCGCGTGGGCGTCGATGCGGGCGGAAATATCGGTCAGGGACATATGATTGTTCCACCAAAAGAAAAGAGCGGGCGCAAGGCCCGCTCTTTCCGTAATCCGTAATCCGTTAGGATTAGAAGGACATTGCCATGCCGAGCGACCAGGTGCTGGTCGTGCCGAGCGTAGCGGCCGGAGCCGTTGCGTTCACAGCGTCGACGGTGCTGGAACCGTAGCCGAGGCGAGCGGACAGACCGCCACCCAGGTCGTAGGCTGCGGACAGACCGAAGCCAGACGTGTCGGCGACCAGGGCAGTCGTTTCCCAATCGTACACACCGTAGTTCACGCCGACGGAGATGTCGTCGAACGCGTAGGATGCGCCGATACCCATGTGGGTGCCTTCGTTGCCGGCCGAGAAGCCTTCGTAGGTGGCGTAGGTGGCACCAACGGACAGGCCGTTGTCGAGCGTCACGTTACCGGAGATACCCATGGCGGTGTAGCCCTGAGCGCCTGCAACGAGCGGGTCGATGTCGTTGACGGTCTGGTAACCGACGCCAACATTGTAGGAACCGCCGCCGAAGGAACCGGCATAGACTGCGCCGATACCGTAGACTGCGTCACCGGTCAGACCGTCGGTCGCCGGCTGCGTTGCCAGTTCACCGAAGGGTGCGTTGCTGGTTGCCGGGGCAACGGGCGCGGCACGCTCACGGTCGTCATCCATTTCGACGGATGCCGTGACAGTGAAGCCGGACACGGAATAGGCGTAGCTCAGGATCTGGCCGTCATAGACGCCGTCAAGCTGGTTGAAGCCGTTCCAGCCGGAGTGGCCGGTGTGCGCGTCGTCGATGGAGCCGGGGCCCGCGGGCACTTCCAGCATACCAGCGTCGAAGCCGCCATCGGTGTCACCCAGGGTGAGCGTGCCGAAGTCGCCGGAGATGAAGACGGAGTAGCCGAAGTCATCGTTGGTCGCGCCGCCAGCACCGCCTGCGATCTCGTCGAGATCAACGGCTGCGCCGAAGGTGATGCCGTTGCCGGTTTCACCGGACAGCGTGAAGGTCACGTCGATGTCCTGGTGGAATTGAGTAATCGTGCTGCCGGATCCGCCGACAACACCCATTTCAGCCGAGCCCGTCAGGGCGACATCGGCCGATGCGATACCTGCCGTCGCAACAAGCGCGGTGGTCGCAAAGAGAACCTTTTTCATGGTTTATCCCTCGTGTTCACTTAGAAGGTGCACCCCAAGACGGAACGCCCGAATTGAGTATGCGTCTGTCTCGCCCGACGCCGCGTTGAATGCAAGGAAGCCCACAAAGCCGATGTGCGGTTGCCGTACGGATGGTGCAGACATGCCACAGTTTCGCCCCGTACAAGGCAGCGAAACCCCTGTTTTTCTTTGCATCAAAGGGGATGAGCCCTCACCAGCCATCCTGTGCCTTTTGTGCAAGCGCACGCCCGCGCATGCGAAAACGATTCGTACCACGCCGATGGAATCGCATGTCGGTCAGACACGGCTACGAACGAAGCAGGTCGGCATCGCGCGGAATGCCGTCGTGCGGTGGTCTGAATATATCAGGCACGCGACGACGGGGGGTGCCACCGGGGCCGGGGGATCGCGTCAGGCATCTCGAACGGATCCGCAAAAGCCTGCCGTGATTGCGCCCCTTGCCGGTTCGGGGGGGCTTCTATAAAACTTGCGCAAGAATTCTGGGGCAGGACCGGCGAATATGTTGAAACGACGTGCAAACACACTCGGCCTGGGCCTGCTGGTCCTGACATTGGCGGCCTGCAACGGCTTCGCGAATGACCGTGAAGCGACCGAGGCGCCGCTGCGCGAACGCGGCATCCTTGCCGATAGCGAGCGGGAGACGATCTGGGACCTCTTCGGCAACAGCGACGATCCGTCCGTCACGGTGGAGGTCAACCGTTACCTCTGGCGCGCGTCGCTCGAGATCCTGGACTTCATGCCTCTGGAAGCCGCTGACCCCTTCACCGGGATCATCGCGTTCGGATATGCCACCCCGCCGGGCGGCAACCGGGCCTATCGGGCGACCGTCTATGTCACCGACCCGGCATTGGAGGCGCGCTCCCTGCGCGTCGCGCTGCAAGGCCGCAACGGCAGTGCCGTCAGCCGGGAAACCGCGCGCCAGGTGGAAGATGCGATCCTGACCCGCGCGCGTCAGCTACGCGTTGCGGACGGTCGGCTGTAGACCAGCCGGACCTGTCCGCTTAAACACACCGCCGGGCCATTCGCCCGGCGTTTTCATGTCCAACCGATGCCAAGGAACCTCACGATGTCCGCCTACGACCCATCCAAGATCGAGCCGAAGTGGCAGAAAGCCTGGGATGAGGCCGGGACGTTCCTTGCCACAATGTCCGCCGACAAGCCGAAATACTACGTCCTGGAGATGTTCCCCTACCCGTCCGGGCGCATCCATATCGGGCATGTGCGCAACTACACGATGGGCGACGTGATCGCGCGCTACAAGCTGGCGACCGGGCATAACGTGCTGCATCCCATGGGCTTCGATGCGTTTGGTCTGGCGGCAGAAAACGCAGCCATGGATCGGGGCATTCACCCCAAGGACTGGACCTACAAGAACATGGACGACATGCGCGACCAGATGCGACCGCTGGGATTTTCCATCGACTGGTCCCGCGATCTGGCGACCTGTGATCCCGAATATTATGGCCACCAGCAGGCGCTGTTCATCGACATGATGGAAGCGGGCCTGATCGACCGCAAGAATGCCGTGGTGAACTGGGATCCGGTCGATATGACCGTTCTGGCCAATGAGCAGGTGGAGGACGGCAAAGGCTGGCGGTCCGGCGCGGAGGTGGAGCGCAAAGAACTGACGCAATGGTTCTTCAAGATCTCGGACTATTCCGAAGAGCTGCTCAGTGCGCTGGACACCCTTGATGACTGGCCCGCCAAGGTAAAGCTGATGCAGGCCAACTGGATCGGCAAGTCGCGCGGCCTGCAATTTGCCTTCGGCCTAGTGGAGGCTGTGGGCGGTCATGACCGAGTGGAGGTTTACACGACGCGGCCCGACACGTTGTTGGGCGCGAGTTTCGTCGGCATCTCGCCCGACCATCCGCTGGCCAAGGAACTGGAAGCGTCTGACGAGGCCATCGCCGCGTTCTGCGCGCAATGCCGGAGGGGCGGCACGACCGCCGAGGCGCTGGAAAAGGCCGAGAAGCTGGGTTTCGACACCGGCCTCAAGGTCCGTCATCCGTTCGACACGGCGGCGCAACTGCCCGTCTACATCGCCAATTTCATCTTGATGGATTACGGCACCGGCGCGATTTTCGGCTGCCCGGCCCATGATGCGCGTGACCTGGAGTTTGCTCGCAAATACGAATTGCCGGTGATCTCCACTTACGTCCCTGAAGCGGGGGAGGATGATTTCACCCGCCCCGAGGATGGCGGGGACGCCTATGTTCCGCCCAAGACGGAGCCGGTGCGCTACGTGGCCGGGTTCGCCGGAGACGAGGTTCAGACCGGCAATGACGCTATCGACGCCGCCATCGCATTTTGCGAGGCGCAGGGCGTGGGACAGGGCGTCACCAAGTTCCGTCTGCGCGACTGGGGCCTCAGCCGCCAGCGGTATTGGGGTTGTCCGATCCCGGTGGTCCATTGCGACACCTGCGGCGTGGTACCGGAGAAGAAGGAAAACCTGCCGGTCGAATTGCCCTACGATGTCACCTTCGACATTCCCGGCAACCCGCTGGACCGCCACCCGACGTGGCGCGACGTGCCCTGCCCCGCTTGCGGCAAACCGGCCAAGCGGGAGACGGACACGATGGATACGTTCGTTGATTCCAGCTGGTATTTCGCGCGCTTCACCGCGCCCCATGCGCCGACCCCGACCTCCCGCGCGGAAGCGGAGTATTGGATGAATGTCGATCAATATATCGGCGGCATCGAACACGCGATCCTGCACCTGCTCTATTCCCGCTTCTTCGCCCGCGCGATGCACGCCACGGGCCATCTGCCGCGCAAGGCGATCGAGCCGTTTGACGCTCTGTTTACCCAAGGCATGGTCACGCACGCGATCTACAAGACCAAGGATGCGGGCGGGCGGCCGATCTACCATTATCCCGAAACGGTCGAGATCCGCGATGGCGGTGCTTACCTATCCGACGGCACGGAAGTGGAGGTCGTCCCCTCCGCCAAGATGTCCAAGTCAAAGAACAACGTCGTCGATCCGATGGCGATCATCGCGCAATACGGCGCGGACACGGCGCGGTGGTTCGTGCTGAGCGATTCGCCCCCCGAGCGGGACGTGGAATGGACCGCAAGCGGGGCGGAGGCGGCGTTCAAGCATCTGGGCCGCGTCTGGACCTTGTGTGATCGGATCGCCGACATGGACCGCGACGCCCCAGGTGAAGGGGATGAGGATCTGCTGCGCGCCATGCACAAGACGATCTTCGACGTCACCAACGGTGTCGAATCCTTCGGCTTCAATGCGGCGATCGCCAAGCTTTACGCCTTCACCAACACCCTCCAGAAATCCAAGGCCTCCCATGCCGCACAGCGGCAGGCGGTGATGGTCCTTGCGCAATTGATGTCACCCATGACGCCGCATCTGGCCGAGGACATCTGGGCCCATCAGGGCGGTGACGGCCTGATCGCCAACGCGCCCTGGCCCGTCGCGGACGAGGCTATGTTGGTCGAAGACACGGTGACGATGCCGATCCAGATCAACGGCAAACGGAAGTCCGAAATCACCATTGCCAAGGATGCCAGCCAAGAAGAGGTTGAAAAGATCGCCCTTGCAGACGACGCTGTAGTCAAGGCGCTTGCCGGGAATGCGCCGCGTAAACTCATCATCGTGCCCGGACGGATCGTGAATGTCGTCGTTTAACCGCCGCCACCTTCTGCTTGGCCTTGGCGCGCTTCCCCTGGGGGCGTGCAACTTCCAGCCGGTCTACGGCAATGGCGGGTCCGGCGATGTGATCCGCAACCGCATCACCGTGGCCGCGCCCGACACCCGCCTTGAATTCGAGATGGTGGCGCGGCTGGAAGACCGCCTTGGTGTCGGCGGGGCCTATTCGCTGAGCTACGACGTGACGACCAGCACGCGGAACGTGGCCATCGACGGTGCGGAGAATATCGACCGGATCAACGTGATCGGCTCGCTGGCCTTCACCGTGCGCGAGGCCGGAACGGGCCGCGTGGTCCAGACGGGTGAGGTTTCCACCTTCACCGCTTACGCCACCACCGCGTCGCCCGTCGCCACGGCATCGGCGCGGCGGGATGCGGAGGATCGCCTGGCCGTCGCATTGGCCGACCAAGTCGTCAGCCGCCTGATCGCGGGCGCCCCCGGCTGGACATGAAGCTTTCGACGCGGGACGCGAACGCCTATTTCAAACGCCCCGACACCTCCGCCGCCGGGTGCCTGATTTTCGGCGACGACGCAATGCGTGTGGCCTTGAAGCGGCAGGACCTGATGGCAGCGCTTCTCGGCGATAATGCCGAGGAAGAGATGCGCCTGACCCGGCTGACCGGGGCCGAGCTACGCTCGGACGGCGCGCTCTTGCTGGATGCCGTCAAGGCGGTGGGATTCTTCCCTGGGCCCCGCGCCGTGCTGGTCGACAGCGCCACGGACGGCTTGGCCAAGACCTTCGCCACCGCGTTCGAGGAATGGGCGGAGGGCGATGCCCAGATCATCGCGACCGCCGGGCGGCTGACCGCGAAATCCGCCCTGCGCAAGGTGTTCGAGGGGAACAAACGCGCCTATGCCGCTGCAATCTATGACGACCCGCCGGGACGCGCGGAGATCGAGGATATGCTGAAGGAAGCCGACATCATCGCCCCGGACCGCGACGCGATCAGCGATCTGGAAGCCCTCGCGCGGTCCATCGGCCCTGGGGATTTCCGGCAGATGGTGGAGAAACTCGGCCTCTACAAACGCGGCGACGCGACGCCGGTCAGCGCCGCGGATATCGAGGCGGTGGCCCCCCTGACCCGCGACGCGGAGCTGGACGATATCCTGCACGCCACGGCAGAGGCGGAGACGGGTGCGATCGGACCGATCCTGTTGCGCCTTGGCCAGCAGGGCGTGGCACCCGTGACCTTATGCATCTCCGCGCTTCTCCATTTCCGCGCGCTGCACGCGGCCGCCAGCCACCCCAATGGCGCAGCAGCCGGACTTCAGGCCATGCGTCCGCCCGTTTTCGGCCCGCGCCGGGACCGGATGGCGCGGCAGGCGGGACGCTGGGGGCGGGATGCGCTGGAAGCGGCGCTTTCGATGCTGGTGGAAACCGACCTGACCCTGCGATCAGGGGGATCGGCACCGCAAATGGCGATCATGGAACGCACATTGATCCGGTTGGCGATGCTGCCGGGCAGAGGGGGACGCAGATGAGCGATTACAAGGTGTTCGGCGGCATCCGCAGCCGCGCGATGCGCGTGATCTGGATAATGGAGGAATTGGGGCTCGATTACGAATTGATCGCCGCCGCACCGCGCAGCCCCGAAGTGCGCGCGCTGAACCCCACCGGAAAGGTTCCGGTCCTTGTCGATGACGGCACCGCGATCCCGGATTCCGTGGCGATCATGACCTACCTCGCCGACAAACACGGTGCCATGACCCATGCCCCCGGAACGCTCAACCGCGCGCGTCAGGATGCCTTCACGCAATTGGTGGTGGACGAGATCGACGCCATACTCTGGACCGCCGCGCGCCATTCCTTCATCCTGCCGGAAGACCAGCGTGTGCCCGCGGTCAAGGAAAGCCTGCGCTGGGAATTCGCCGTCAATCAGGAGACCGTGGCGGGTCGGATGGATGCCGATGGGCCGTTCGTATTGGGTGAGCAGATCACGCTTGCCGATATCCTGCTATCCCATTGCATCGGATGGGCCCGGAACGCGAAATTCGAAGTAACGAATGCGCGGCTTCTGGACCACGACGCGATGATGAAGGCGCGGCCCGCCTTCAAGGCGGCGGTGGCGAAGGGATCGTAGTCAGCGGACCGGCCCTACCATCGCGCGGCGTGGGTGCCCGCCCATTTGCCGCTCGCAAGACATGCCGTGATCAGGTAGCCGCCCGTCGGCGCCTCCCAATCCAGCATCTCTCCGGCGACGAAAACACCGGGGATGGAATTCAGCATCAGCCCCGCATTGACCGCTTTCCGGGTCACGCCCCCGGCGGTCGAGATCGCCTCATCCATCGGGCGGGGACCCTTGTGGGGGACGGAAAGCGCCTTGATGGTTGCGGCCAGTTCTTGAGGGGCCTCCGGCAGGGGCCGCGCGAATTCCTGCAACAGCGCGCGGCGCAAGGGGTCGAGGCCCAGATTGGTCAGCGCCTTGGTCAGGGTCTGCTTGCGCGGACGTTTGGAGAGCCGCCTGGCAATGCCGCCAACGTCCCGGTCCGGCATCAGGTCCAGCGCGAGGGCTGCCCCGTCCCGTATCGCGGCGGACACGGCATAAATCCCGCCGCCTTCCAGCCCGCGGTTCGAGATGATCGCCTCCCCCCGGGTCGGCACACCATCGGCCAAAAGCGCGATATTCTTGAGCGGCGCACCGAAATGCGCCTCCATATGGGGCGACCAATCCACGACAAAGCCCATGTTGGACGGCTGGAACGGCGCAAGCTCCACGCCGCGCGCAGCCAGATGCGGCGCCCATTCCCCGTCCGATCCGAGCCGCGACCAGCTTGCCCCGCCAAGCGCCAGTATTGTGACGCCCGGTGCGATCAGGCGGGGGCCTTCGGGCGTGTCGAAGCGAAACGCCTCCCCCTCAAACCCGGTCCAACGCCAGCGCAAGCGCATCTGCGCGTCAATCCGGTTCAGCCAGGCGCGCAACAGGGGCGAGGCCTTCATCGCCTTGGGAAACACCCGTCCGGTGCTGCCGGTGAAAATCGGCTGCTCCAGATCCTCAGCGAACGCCATCACCTCCACCGGGTCCATCTGGTCGATCATCGGCCCAAGCCACGGCGCGGCGGAGCCATAGGCGCGGATGAACCGGTCGGTCGGTTCCTCCTTCGTCAGGTTCAGGCCCGATTTGCCCGCCATCAGGAACTTGCGCCCGGCAGACGGCTTGGCCTCCGCGATCGTGACATCGCGCCCGGCCCGCGCAATCGTTTCCGCGGCCATCAATCCGGCGGGGCCGGAGCCGATCACCAGCGCGTCCAACACCTCTACCTTGTCTGTCGTGTTCAAAGCGCCATCCTTCACGGCTATGCAAGAGCCCCCAATCTGCCCCCTCTGCCAGCGTCCGATCCCGCCGGGCGCAAAACAGAGCCTGCATCACCTGATCCCGAAACTGCGCGGTGGCAAGGGCGGGCCGGTCGTTTTGCTGCACCAGATCTGCCATAGCGAGATCCACGCCACATTATCGGAGGCGGACCTGGCCCGGGTCTACAACACGCCAGACGCGTTGCGCGCCCATCCGAGGTTGGCGAAATTCGTGGCCTGGGTGGCCAAGCGCCCGGACGATTTCCATTCCAAAACGCCCGGGGCGCGGCGCGGGTGGAAGCGGCGGTAACTTGGGGGCCAGCCCCCAAACCCCCGAGGTATTTTCGAAGCAAAGAGGGGCGGGCGCGTTCAGATCATGCGCTTGATCGCTTGCAGGTTTTCGGAATCGCCCTCCAGGGCGGGCGCGGCCAGGGCGCGGGCGTCCTCCAGAAGGGTATCACGGGCGCAAATGCGGTCGATCAGGCCGAATTGAAGCGCCTCGTCCGCGGTCAGCCGCGCGCCACCCAGCAGGATCAGTTTGGTACGCGCGGGGCCGATCAGGGCGCGCATCCGACCCGGATCAGAGGGTTGCGGCAGGAACCCGAGCTTGGCCACCGGGTAGAAGAAACTGGCGGATGGCACCGACAACCGCAGGTCACAGGCCAGCGCCATGCCGAACGCGCCGCCTGCGAGCGTTCCGTTGAGCGCGGCGATGGTCAGGCAGGGCAGAGCCGCCAGCGCGCCGGATACCTGTTCCCAGAGCGGTGAGGTGGCAAGGCCCGTCCGCGCCTCCTCCAGATCGGCACCGGCGGAGAAGACCTTGTCACCCGCGCCCGTCAGGATCACGGCGCGCGCGTCGCCTGCACCGTCCAGAACACGCGCCAGGTCTTCCAGCATCGCAGCGGTCAGGGAATTGGCCTTGTCCGGGCGGTTCAGACGGATGGTCAGCAACCCGTCATCGCGCGCAACGTCGACAGGCGCGTTCATGCCAGCCCGACCGCGCCCCGGATCGCCTCATCCCGGAGCGAGATATCGCCGCCCAAGTAAGCGTCGGCTGCCGGCGTGCACATCCACGCGAGCGCCTTGGCGGGCCATTCCGGGGGGATGTGATCCTCCCAATCCAGCTGCGCCACCGGGTTCACGCCGGAGGCCTTGATCTCCCGCTGCATCTGGGTGGCCACGGTTCCCGGCGACAGGCCAAGCGCGCGAATGCCTTGCGCCCCCATCTCCTTGTGGAGGCACCGGGTCAGCATCAGCGCCGCCGCCTTGGAGGAGCAGTAGTGGGACCATCCCTCCAGCGCGCTCGTCGCGGCGCCCGACGAGATGCCGATGATCGTGCCCCCGCCCGTGCGCATGTGGGGCAAGGCGGCATGGATGCCGTTGAATGTGCCCTTGAGATTGATGTCGATCGCCTGTCCCCAGGCGTCTGGATCGGCGTCTTCGATCCGGGCGACGGGTTCGATGACGCCCGCATTGTTGATCACGACATCCAGCGATCCGAACGTATCCACGGCGGCATTGAACGCGGCTTTAACCTCCCAGAACCTGGCGACATCGCAGGGTACGGCCAACGCGGTATCGCCAATCTCACCGGCCAGATCGGCGATCGCATCGCGGCTGCGGGCCATGAGTACAACCTTGGCCCCCAAAGCGGCGAACTCGCGCGCCGCCGCCGCCCCGATGCCCCGGCTGGCCCCGGTGATGGCAACGACTTTTCCGTTCACGTCATGTGTCATGGCTCACGTCCCCCATATGTTGCCCTAGGCGTAACGCCCGACGGCGCAAGGGGCCACCCCCCTACGGGGATCCACCCTTGACGGACGCCACGCGCCCCTTGAACATCGTCCCCGATACTTCACAAATTGATGGAGCATATAGTCCTATGCATCGCTTTTCTCATGGTCTTTCCACACTTGCCCTTGTCGCCGCCTGGGCCGGTCCGGCGCTGTCGGACACGCTCGCCGCCGAGGTCTGGGCGGAATGGCAGGCACAGGGCGCCCTGTCCGGCCAAACGATCAACGCCACCGTGACCGAGACCGAGAGCGGCCTGATGCTGTCATCCTTCACCTCCGTGATGGAGCAAGAAGAGGTGTCGATCCGTGCGGCGATGGACGAGGTCGTGCTGACGGAAAATGCCGACGGCACGGTAAGCATCACGTTCTCCGAACCCTATTCGATGGTCTTCACCTTCGAGGTCGATGAAGGCGACCCGCCGGGCAATATCGAGGTTCTGATCGGGCACGAGAACCTGTCGGTCACGGTTTCGGGCGAAGCGTCGGCCCGGGAATATCTCTATGTCGCCGATGTCCTGACGATTTCCGAAGGGCGCGTCTGGGGCGGCGGAGAGGAGCCCCCCATGTTCGATATCGACGGGCGGCTCACCGGCCTGAACTCGACCTATACGCTGACCGGCGACGATCCCGAATCCATGCGCTTCTCCTCTGACGGGCGGCTCGACACCGCGTCGCTTTTCGTCGACGTCCGCGATCAGGAGGGACACCTGAAGGTGGGCCTGGTCTCAACCGGGTTGAGCGGCACGTCGGAAGGCACGCTCTTGTCGCTGGCGACGATGAACCAGTTTGCGGGGGAGGTGCCCCCGGGCCTCGAAATCTCCGGCACCACGGCCTACGAGTCCTTCGGCTTCGAGATGCAGTTCGAGGAACCCGGCGAGATGTTCGAGCTGGCCTCGACCAATCAAGGCGGCTCTATCGGGTTCGGCCTGTCGAACGAGGCGGTGAGCTATGACATCGCGGCGCGCGGCATGAACACCCGGATCGGCGGCAGCGAATTGCCGGTGCCGATCAACATCTCTGTCGCGGCAAGCCAGTTCCAACTTGCCGTGCCCCTTGCCGCGGGCGACGCGCCGCAAGATGTCAGCGCACGGCTTGCCTATGAAGGTGTCACCATGGCGGAGCCGATGTGGGCCATGTTTGACCCGGCCCAGGCGATCCCGCGTGATCCGATCTCCGTCATTCTGGACGCCACCGCGCAGGTCCAGGTCATGGTCGATCTCCTGACCCTTGAGCCGGACGAAATGGACGCCCCCCCGGGTGAATTGCGCGCGCTGACCGTCAACGAGTTGAACGTCTCCGCCGGGGGGGCATCCCTGACCGGAACGGCCGACCTGACCTTCGCGCCCGGACAGATCATGCCGGTGCCCCAAGGCGCGGCGGAGCTGCAATTGTCGGGCGGCAACGCGCTTCTGGATGCGCTGATCGCCGGTGGATTGGTGCCCAACGAACAGGGCGCCTTCGTGCGCGGGATGGCCAATGTCTTCGCCCGCCCCGGCGCGGCCCCCGATACGCTGGAGACGACGGTGGAATTCGGCGCGGACGGGTCGATCACCGCCAACGGCATTCCGATCCAGTAAACCGTGATCTTCGCAAACTGTCGGCCCGCGCGATCCCTCCGCGCGGGCCGTTTCGCTTGCACCGCCCTGTCCATGGCCCTACCTCCATCCCCAGCCCAGCGTCCAAGGACAGAATATGACAGACACCGCCCTTTCGCCCTTTGCCGAAGCCCTTCTGGACGCCGCGCGCGCCGCGGGTGCCGACGCCGCCGATGCGCTCGTGGTCGATGGAACGTCGATGTCCATCGGTGTGCTCAACGGTGCTTTGGAACAGGCGGAGCGGTCGGAGGGCATCGAACTGGGCCTGCGCGTTCTGGTGGGACAGCGGCAAGCCTGCGTCTCCGCGTCCGACACGGAGCGCGCGACGATCGACGAGATGGCCGAACGCGCCGTCGCCATGGCACGGCTGCCCCCCGAAGATCCCAACGCCGGACTGGCCGAGCCGGACCAGTTGAGCGATGTACGCGATGGCGCGGCGCTCGATATGAACGACCCCGGCCAGGACCCTGACCCGGCGGCGTTGGAGCGTATGGCGCTGGAGGCGGAGGCCGCCGCCATGGGCGTGGCGGGCATCAGCCAGGTGTCGAATGCCGGGGCGGGCTTTTCGCGTCGGCGTATCCATCTGGCGGCCACAAACGGCTTCGCGGGCGGGTACGCGCGGTCCGATTACGGCGTGCATTGCGTGGCGATCACCGGCGAAGGCACAGGGATGGAGCGGGATTATTTCGGCGACGGGCGCAATCACCTCAGCGATCTGATGTCACCGTCCGAGATCGGGCGGATCGCCGCCGAACGGACTGTGGCGCGGGCGGGCGCGAAAAAACCGCCGACCGGGGCATTCCCGGTAATTTACGATGAGCGCATTTCCTCCACGCTGATCGGGCATCTACTGGCGGCAACGAACGGGACGTCGATTGCGCGGGGCTCGTCCTGGGCGCGTGATCTGTTGGGAGAGGCCGTCCTGCCGACCCACCTGTCCCTGATCGAGGAGCCGCACCGCCCCCGCACATCCGCCAGCCGCCCCTTCGACGCGGAAGGCCTGCCAACCGCCGACCGCGCCATCGTGCGGGACGGCGTCCTGACCGGCTGGACGCTGGATCTGTCGACCGCACGGCAATTGGGCCTGACGTCCACCGCGTCGGCGGCGCGCGGCACCGGCAGCCCGCCCTCCCCCTCCGTGGGGAATGCGCGTCTGACGGCGGGTGATCTGGACCGGGACGCGCTCATCGCGCAGATGGGAACCGGCCTTCTGATTACCTCCATGATCGGGTCTTCGATCAACGCCACCACGGGCGATTATTCGCGGGGCGCCTCTGGCTTCTGGGTGGAGAATGGAGAGATCGCCTATCCCGTCAACGAATGCACCGTCGCGGGCAACCTGCGGGACATGTTGCTTTCGATCGTACCGGCCAACGATGCCCGCCCGCATCTGAGCCGGGTCGTTCCATCCTTGCTTGTCGAAGGGATGACGATTGCCGGGGCCTGATGACGACCTTGACCTGCTGACCCATGTGGCCCTGCGCGCGGGCGATATCGCAAGGCAATTCTTCGGCCAGAATCCCGATGTCTTCGACAAGGGCGACGAAGGCCCGGTAACGGAGGCTGATCTGGCCATCGACCGGATGCTGAACGAAACGCTCCTGGGCGCACGACCCCATTACGGCTGGTTGAGCGAGGAGACCGCCGACGGGCCGGACAGGTTGTCGGCCGAGCATGTCTTCATTTGCGATCCGATCGACGGCACCCGCGCCTTTATCGAAGGCGGGCGCAGCTTTGCACATTCCCTTTCCGTCGTGCGCCATGGCGTGCCCGTGGCCGCGGCGGTGTTCCTGCCGATGCGCGACAAGCTCTATACGGCGGCCCTCGGCCAAGGGGCGCATTTGAACGGAGAGTCGGTTCGCGTCACGAACCCCGCCGCGCTTGGTGATGCGACGATCCTGACGACCAAGGCCAATATGAAGGCGGAGCATTGGCCCCGCGGCGTGCCGGAATTCAGGAAATCCTACCGCCCGTCTCTGGCCTACCGCATGTCATTGGTGGGGGAAGGGCGCTTCGACGCCATGATGACCCTCCGCCCGACCTGGGAATGGGACATCGCGGCGGGCGCGCTGGTCATTTCGGAGGCGGGCGGTGTTGTGACGGACGGGCAAGGCGCGCCACTTCGCCTCAACAACCCGCATCCGCAGGTCCCGGGCATCCTGGCCGGGGCGCCATCGGTGCACGGGTCCCTTGTGGATCGACGCCGCGCCTGACGCCTAGCGGCGCGACACCTCGAACACGACCACGTTCAGCGGACCGGTGGACAGGATCCGGCTCGACACCAGCCCATCCTCGAAATCGGGGTCGGTGGCGTGGGCGACTGCGGGGGAGGAAATTGTTGCAAGAACGACGAGGAACAGAAGCGTGGCCAGTGCTAAAAGGGAGATGCGAATGGTCATGGCAGCTATGAACTTCGTTTGAAAAAGAGGGGCCGAAATCTTCGCTCACTCATCGTTGCTTGCAGGATCAATCTACGCCGTCCCGGCAAGGCGCGCGAGTAAGGCGGACCTTACCTTTGGAAGCGGCACCGGTAAGGAAAACCCCCGCCGCGACGGGGGATCGCAGGCGGGGGTCCGAGGGGCGGGAGAACGGTGGACGTCGTGAGATATTTGGCGAGGCGGCCCCATGCGGAGAGAAGGGGAGGGAGAGAGTGGGGCCGCCTCGCAGGGTTGATCAGCGTAAGCGACCGGAACCCAGATCCGTGCCGGAAAGACGGCCAGAGCCAAGGTCACCGCCGGAAATTCGGCTTGACCCGAGGTCGAGCCCGGAAACGGGTGTGACGTTTCCGGACGCGGTAATTGCCGAAGCGGGGGCGGAAGCAGCGGCCAGGCTGGCGGTAATTGCCAGTGCTGCGATCAGGATGGAAAATGTCTTGGTCATTGGAAAAGCCCTCGTTTCGATGGGATGAATATGCACCGTGCCGCCCAGACCCGCGATGGAGGGAAACCTGACCCTCACAACCGCGTCATATCGCTGAAACGACCCTTGCGCGCTTGACGCCCCTGCCCTGCCCTTTAAGGGTGCAGGCGCAATTCAAGCGAGCGGAGTTTCCCATGGCCCAACGCCTGCACCTCGTCTTCGGTGGCGAGCTGACCGATCCCCAGACAACCGAGTTCGAGAACGTGGAAGACATCCACGTCGTCGGCCTGTTCCCGGATTACGACACCGCCTACAACGCCTGGAAGGCGGAAGCTCAACGCACCGTCGACAACGCCCATATGCGCTATTTCATCGCCGACATTCACCGCCTGCGCGAAGGCGGGGCGGAGGACAATCCGGCCGACGACGGCACCGGCAGCTAGGGTATTCCCATGGCGCGGTCGCTGTTCCTTGGTCTCTACCTCGCCTGGTCCGCCCGGGGCGCCCGTGCCTTTGCCGAACGCAAGCTCAGGCAGCGACAGGAGGCGGGCAAGGAAGACCCCGCGCGCCTGGACGAACGCCGCGGCGTTGCAGGCGTGCATCGCCCCGACGGGCCGCTCATCTGGTTTCACGCCGCCAGTGTCGGGGAATCCCTTGCGGTCCTGGAGTTGATCCGCCGCCTGTTGGAGGAACGCGAGGACCTGAGCGTTCTGATCACAACCGGCACCAAGACCTCTGGCGCGGTGATGGCCGAGCGTTTGCCGGACAGGGCATTCCATCAATATGCGCCGCTCGACGCGAAACCGTTCGTGACCGCGTTCCTCGATCATTGGCGCCCCGACGTGGCGATCTGGACAGAAAGCGAGCTGTGGCCGACCCTGATCGTGGAAACCCACGACCGCGGGACGCCGATGCTGCTGCTCAACGCCCGGATGTCCAAGGCAAGCCACGACAAGTGGCGCTTCGCCAAGGGCGCCGCGCGCAGCCTTCTGGAACGGTTCGATCGGGCGATGGTCCAGGATGACCTGACCGCCGGATACCTGCGACGCCTCGGATTGCCGGCGGAGCGTATGGACGTGCTTGGCACCCTCAAGGAAGGGGCGGCCGCCCTGCCCTGCGACGAGGATGATCGCGCGGCCCTGGCCAATGAACTGGCCGGGCGGCCCATCTGGCTTGCCGCCTCCACCCATGACGGGGAGGAGAAGATGGTGCTTCAGGCCCATCGCCTCGCGATCCGGTCCTCCCCCCGGCTGATGCTGGTGCTTGTTCCCCGCCACCCCGAACGGGGCGACGAGATTGCGGCAATGCTGCAAAGTGATGGCTGGCGGTTCACCCGCCGCGCCGCTGATGAAGGCCCGAGTGAAGACGCCAATGTCTACCTTGCCGACACGATGGGGGAGATGGGGCTTTGGTACCGCCTTGCGCCGATCAGCTTCGTGGGCGGCTCGCTCGTGGCGATCGGCGGGCACAACCCGTTCGAGCCTGCCGCCCTTGGATCGGCCATCCTGCACGGGCCTTACGTGTCGAACTTCGTCGACATCTACCGCCGATTGACGGAGGCCCGCGCCGCACGCCTTGTCTCCTCCCCCGAGAAGCTCGCAAGCGCGGTGGCCGCCCTTCTCAGCCCGGAAGAGGCCGCAGGCATGGCCGCCGCCGCGTGGAGCGTCATTTCAGACGGAGCCGATGTGACGGACCGCGCCCTGGCTCTGGTGATGGACACATTGGACGCGGCGGAGGCGCCCTGATGCGCGCACCGGGGTTCTGGCACGAAAAGCCGGGGCTGCTCGCCACAGCGTTATCCCCGCTCGGCGCGCTTTATGCGCGGGGCACGGCCCGACGTCTGGCTGGGGGCGACAGGGCGCGCGTCGGCGTCCCGGTGATCTGTGTCGGCAATCTGAATGCGGGCGGGACGGGCAAGACACCCACTGCCATCGCCGTCGCCCAGAGGCTGACGGCGCGCGGAATTGTGGCCCACGCGGTGACGCGCGGCTATGGCGGATCGGCGGATGGCCCCCTGTTGGTGGAGGAGCGGACACACAGCGCCGGCGTGACCGGAGATGAGGCGCTGCTGCTGGCCGCGTTCCTGCCCACTTGGGTGTCGAAGGACCGTGTTGCCGGGGCCAAGGCGGCAGTGGCCCATGGTGCGGAAGCCCTGATCCTCGATGACGGGTTCCAGAATCCCGGCCTGGCCCATGACCTCTCCCTGGTCGTCGTGGATGCGTGGCGCGGCTTCGGAAACGGCAAGGTCATCCCGGCGGGTCCGCTGCGCGAACCGGTCGATGTCGGGTTGAGCCGCGCGGATTTCGTGCTCAGCATCGGGCCGCAGCCCGCGCAGGAGCGGTTCGACTCTCAATGGGACGCAAAGATCAACGTGCCGCGTCTGAGGGGGGAGTTGACGCCCCTGCCCACCGGCCTCCCCCTCGATGGGCTGCCGGTTCTGGCCTTCGCGGGGATCGGCCATCCGGAGAAATTCTTCCAGACCCTGCGCAGCCTTGGCGCGGATCTGCACGCGGCCCACGCGCTCGCCGATCACCAACCCCTCAGCGATGCACTGATGACCCGCCTGTTGCGGGAAGCGAAGATGCGCGGCGCGCAGGTCGTGACGACGGAAAAGGACGCGGTGCGCCTCAAGCCCGAATTCCGGTCCGAGGTGATGACGCTGCCTGTGCGGCTGGAGTTGACGGATTGGGAACCGCTCGACGCGGCACTCGATCAACTGGTCGGCAAACGCCCGGAATAGAAAACCGGCCCGCGCGCGATGCGGGGCCGGTTCAAACTCTTCGAAAGCGGGTGGCGATCAGCCCGCGGCTTCCGCCGCCGCGTCCAGAAGTGCGCTCAGATCGGCGTAGTTCATGTTGCCGTGGAGCGTATCGTTGATCACGAAGGCGGGCGTGCCGGGGATCTCGTGGACCTCCATATACGCCTCGTAGGTCGCGATCATGGCCTGGGCCATGGCGGCGTCGGTCATGCAGGCGTCCAGTTCTTCGTTGCTGAGGCCCGCCGTACGCCCGATCCGACGGAGGCTTTCAGCCACTTCAGCGGGGGAGCCTTGGGTCCATTCCCCCTGCTGCTCATAGATCAGGTCGGCAATCCCGAAATACCGCAGCGGGCCGCCGCACCGCGCCACCATCCCGGCCCACAGGCCGTAGCGGTCGAAATAGACCTCCCGGTAGATGAAGTTGATCAGGCCGGGTTCGATGTAATCGCGGTTCAGTTGCGGATAGACGTTCTCGTGAAAGTTGCGGCAATGGGGGCAGGTGAAGCTCGCATATTCGATCAGCGTCACCGGCGCGTCCGGATTGCCCTTGGACATCTCGATCACGTCGGGCAGATCCTCTGCCGCGACTTCCTGCGCGTTGGCCGCGCCGAAGGGGGTCAGTTCCGCGGGCGCCTGCGTGGTCGGGACACTGCGCCCATCCCACCAAAGGTACGCGCCCGCGCCCAAGACGCCGGTGGCGCCGCCCAAGATCATGGCCCTGCGATGCATCGGTCTGTTCTCCTTAAACTTTCGTATTCGTAACTATGTGTCCCGCCAGCTTGCGCAAGGCATCGCGCAGAAGCGGACTTTCGATTTTGTCCAGATCGTGGGTCGCGGCCTGTAGCCGGGCCGGATCGGGAGCGGATTGGCTCTTGGCCTTTTGCGCAAACGCCACCTGCCCCTCGGCAAAGCCCGTGCGCGCGGTCTGGGTGATATGTACATCCTTGATCGCGGAATAGCCGTAGCAGGCGTTAACGCGGGTGATGATCACCTCTTTTTGCATCTCCAGCATCGGCGCCTTCGCGCCCGTGGTCAGCAAGATCAGCGTTCCGCCCATGCCGCGCCCGTACCTGATCTGCACCGGCACAGCCATATCGGCAATCTCGGGCCCCGCAATCTCTTCCCAATGGGTCAGCAGCTTGGTCTCTGCAAACCCGCGCTTTTCCGCCGGGCTGCGCAATTCCGCCCCCACAAGTGTCACCGCACGCTCGAACCCGCGCCTGCGGCGGGGCATGTCGGGGCTCGATTTCTGCGCGTTCGGGGGCATTGTGGTTGATCCTTTTGTCCCGCGCACTCTATGCGTTTCAACGATGCTAACCAATAACAAGCGACCGGGGCGCGATAACGGGTGCGTGAAGATCTGATCGGTGCGGAAATTCTGGATTGGTATGACGCACATGCGCGGCAATTGCCATGGCGGGTGCCGCCCGGATCGGCAGAACGCGCGGACCCGTACCGCGTCTGGATGTCCGAGATCATGTTGCAGCAGACCACCGTCGCCGCCGTGAAAGCCTATTTCGAGCGGTTCACGACCCGTTGGCCGACGGTAGGTGACCTCGCCGCCGCCGATGATGCGGCGGTGATGGGCGAATGGGCCGGCCTTGGCTACTATGCCCGCGCCCGCAACCTTCTGAAATGCGCCCGTGTCGTCGTGGCCGATCATGGCGGCACCTTCCCGAGAACCGAGGCGGAATTGCTGACGCTTCCGGGCATTGGGCCCTACACCGCCGCAGCCATCGCCTCCATCGCGTTCGACGAACCGGCTCCGGTGATGGACGGCAATATCGAACGGGTCATGGCACGGCTCTTCGCGGTGGAGGCACCCCTTCCGGGCAGCAAACCAGTGCTTAAAGACCACGCGACCCGTCTGACACCGCAATCGCGCCCCGGCGATCACGCGCAGGCGCTGATGGATCTCGGCGCCACGATCTGCACACCCAAATCGCCAGCCTGCGGCATCTGCCCGGTGATTGAGCATTGCGCGGCGCGGGCGGCCGGGATCGCGGCGGAACTGCCCCGCAAATCCCCGAAAAAGGCCAAGCCGGTGCGGTTCGGATATGCCTATATCGCCCGGAAGCCCGACGGTGCGATCCTGTTGGAAACCCGGCCCGACAGGGGCCTTCTGGGCGGCATGTTGGCGATCCCGACCTCCGATTGGTCCGACGCGCCCGCCGAAGACCCCCCGGTGGACACGCAATGGCACGACCCCGATTTGGAGGTCCGCCATACATTCACCCATTTCCACCTGCGCATGGCCCTGCGCGTGGCCAGCGTGGCACAAGATGCGACACCGACGCGGGGCGCATTCGTGCCCCTCGCCCAATTCTCGCCCAAGACATTGCCTACGGTGTTTCGGAAAGCCTTCGATTTGAGCCGTGGCGTCAGTGTTGACGGCGCGCGCCGGAACGGTTGAACCTGTACCGGTGACCAGGGACCCTGACGCAATGATCGCACCAAGCACCATGGCGAAACTTCATCGCGCGCTGCCTTTCTGGGCGTGCCTTCTGCTCGTCCCCGTGATCGTGCTCGGCGCCGTGCAGGGTGGGTGGTTCCTGATCCTCGCGCCGCTCAGCACCTGGTGGCTGTTCGCCATCCTCGACCACTTCGCGGGGCTGGAACTGGAAAATGCCGATCTGGACACCGGCGAGGATCAGCTGTTCTGGTATCGCCTCATCACGCTGATCTGGCCCTTCGTGCAATCCGGGCTGATCTTCGGGGTCATCTGGTACGCCACGCGCGCCTCCCACCTGGGCGGGGTGGAGCTTTGGGCGCTGTCCTTTGGCTTGGGCGTGGCCAGCGGAACCATCGGCATCAATTATTCCCACGAATTGATGCACCAGAAATCAAAGCTGGAACGGTGGCTGGGGGATCTGCTGCTTGGCATGGTGCTCTATTCCCATTTCCGGTCCGAACATCTTCTGGTCCATCATCGCTACGTCGGGACGCGCCGCGATCCGGTCACGGCGCGCTACAATGAAGGCTTTCACCGCTTTTTCCCGCGGGTGCTGCGGGAATGCTTCGCCTCGGCGTGGAACGCGGAAAAGGCAATGCTGGCGCGCAAGGGCCTGCCTGCCTGGGACGGATCGAACCCGTTCTGGCGCTACCTCGCCTTGCAGGCCGGGTTCCTCGCGCTTGCGCTTCTCGTCGGGGGCTGGGTCGGCCTGGCGATGTTCCTCAACCAGGCCTTCGTGGCGATCTGGCAGTTGGAGCTGACCAACTACATCGAGCATTATGGCCTGACGCGGAAGCACCTAGGCAATGGCAAATACGAACACGTCCAACCGCGCCATTCGTGGAACGCGGCGCACAAGGCGTCAAACTGGCTACTGATCAACCTGCAGCGCCATTCCGACCATCACTACAAACCCGACCGGCGCTTCCCGCTTTTGCAAAACTACACCGAGGCTGACGCGCCACAATTACCTTTCGGTTATCCCGTGATGACTGTGGCTGCAATGGTGCCGCCGCTTTGGAAACGGATCATGAACAAGCGCGTGAAGCGATGGCGGGCGATGTATTACCCGGAGATCACGGAATGGCATGCCTATAACAAGGGCCTGCATCCGCTTCCGAGGTGACCCAACCGCAACGAACTCCATCTAGCTTTGATCATCGAAGTCTTCGTTTGACGATTTGCTGGCCCGGTAAGCGCGCGACAAATCCCGAGCTAGGCCCCATACAATGACAAATGGCCCTCCCAAGACGACCCAACCCAAATTTCGGTAGAATATGCTCTCGTCCCAACCTTCCGGAGGATAGGTGAATAGCCAAAGCGAGCCGAACCAAGCAATGAATACAACTGCATAGGTCAGAAGAATAAAGGCGTATTCCTTCATGGAAACACAATCTCCGACGTTCGGCCTAGGTTCTCAACGCTGCAATGCGGGGGTTTTTCCCACCATTGCCGGGCCTTCCGCCGCCGTCACCAGAAAATCCGCCACATCGGCGCGACTGATCAACCCGTTGCGCCATTCCGCCTTTTCGGTCAGCACCTTGTACTTCCCGCTCTTGCGGTTGTCGCTGAGAATACCGGGCCGCGCGATGGTCCAGTCGAGGTCGCTGTCGCGGATCAATTGCTCCTGCACATCCTTGTCGGCATAGGCGCGGCCGAGAAAGGCCTTTTGCGTCAGCCGTTCGGGGGTGGAGAGCTTTTCGGCGCTGTCGCCCGCCCCGAAGCCCGTGACCGTCAGGAACCGCTTGATCCCCGCCTTTTTCATCTGGGCGATCACCACCCGTGTCGCATCGGAAAAAAGCGTCGTTTGCTTCAGGACGCGCAAATCCTTGGGCACGCCGAGGGTCAGGATCACGGCGTCACAGCCATCAATGGCGTTGAAGACATCGACGTCGTTGGTGGCGTCGCCTTCCATGACTTCCAGTCCTTCGGCCTCCAGATCCATTCCACTGCGCGACATGGCGCGCACTTTATGGCCGCGTTCCAGGGCTTCTTCGACGGTCCTGCGGCCGATCCCGCGGCTGGCTCCGATAATGGCGAGTTTCATGGGCGATACCTCCTGCTGTGATAGATAGGAGGGTCGGGCGCGGTTCCAACGGGGAAAACCGGCACGAAAAAGCCCGCCGGAACGAACCGGCGGGTAAAGGTGGCCCGCGCCACACCTGATAATTTGTACGCGGGCGGCAAGGTTCGGCAATCCGGGGTCTTGGAGGGCCCCGGATATTCCCTAGCCGGACATCTCTGCCCGGATCTGTTGGCGCAACACGTCGATTGAGACTGTCTTGCCGTCGCGCTTGAAGGCCCAGTAGGTCCAGCCGTTGCACGACGGCGCGCCTTCCAGTTCGGCCCCCACCTTGTGGATGGAGCCTTTCACATCATCGGCAATCAATGTGCCGTCGGCCCGCACCTTGGCCTGCTGGCCGCGCGGATTGGTCAGCATCTCGCCCGGGCGCAAAAGTCCGCGCTCGACCAATTGCCCGAACGGCACGCGCGGTTCTGCCCGCTTGCTTTGGGTCGTCTCAAGCGCGGATCTGTCGAACTTGCGGACCTTTGACAGGCGCTTTTCGGCGACCTTGCGATAGGCCTCTTCCCGCTCGATCCCGATGAAATCGCGTCCCAGCATCTTGGCCACGGCCCCGGTCGTGCCCGTCCCGAAAAACGGGTCCAAAACGACGTCGCCGGGGTTGGTCGCACCCACAAGGATGCGGTGCAACAACGCCTCCGGTTTCTGGGTCGGATGGGCCTTGTCGCCGTTTTCATCCTTCAACCGCTCCCCGCCATTGCAAATCGGCAGCACCCAGTCGGAGCGCATCTGGATACCCTCATTCAGCTCCTTCAGCGCCTCATAGTTGAAGGTGTATTTCGCGCCCTCGTCCTTTGAGGCCCAGATCATCGTCTCATGGGCGTTGGTAAACCGCTTGCCCCGGAAATTCGGCATCGGGTTGGATTTGCGCCAGACCACGTCGTTGAGAATCCAGAAGCCCTGCGTCTGCAACTCC